>CAJWQN010000209.1 GCA_913045505.1 uncultured Rhodospirillaceae bacterium
GGGCTCGAGGACCCGGACGACTTGATCGCTGATCTGGAGCAGGGCTTCGCCCGCCTCGCCGCGGCGCAATCGGCGTAAGTGGGGACGACCGGGCGCCACTGGGCTATAGTGTCCGGATGGCGATCGGTCAGACCAACGGCGCGGCCCATGCAGCCCTGGCGCTGGGATTTCCCCAGCCCGCCAATGCCCCCGGGGTTCGCCTCAACCGGTGGACGGTGGCGGCGCCGGTGGCGGCCTGCGCGGTGTCGCGCGATGGCGCCCATGCGGCGTTTGCTCTTGGTGACGGCAGCGTCCGGCTGGTGCCGCTGCGCCAGTTCGAAGCCCGCAAGATGTCGGCGGCGGTTCTCCATCAAGGCTCGGTCACCCTGCTCGGTCCCGACCGCACGACCGGCGGGTTTCTGAGCGCCGGCGACGATAGCCGGGTGCTGGCGGTCGACAGTGACGGTTTCGCCGCCGAACTGGCCGATCACTGCGGCCCGATCACGGCCCTCGACTCGGCGCCGGCACCGGCGCCCAAGGGTCTCAGGGCGGTGGCCCACGGCGGCAAGATCCTGCTGTTCGATCATCACCGCCGGGTCCGGGTCCTGTGCTCACCGGCCGGCGCCATTATCGATATCGCGCTCAGCCCGGACGGCCGCCTGCTCGCCGCCAGCCATGACCGGGGTCTGGCGCTGTGGGGTCTGGACGACAACGATTCGGCGCCAAAAGCGTTCGCCTATCGGGGCGGACTGCTTGGTCTTGCCTGGTGCGCCGGTGGCGGGCGACTGGCGGCGATCAGCAGAGCCCGCGGACCGGTGTGCTGGAGCCGGCGGAACGGCACGATACGGACCCGGACGCCGTGCCTGGGCGCGGTCCGCGATCTCGCCTGGTCGGCCGATGGCGCGGTGCTGGTCGGCACCGGCGACGATGCGATTCTGTGCTGGCCAACGGCCGGCGCCTCCAACGGCGCCAGGCGATCGTCGAGCGGCCGGGTCCCGTTCCAGCTCGCGCACCGGCCGGGCGCGGTTCCGACCGCGCTGGCCTGCCACCCGCGCCACAATCTGATGGCGGCCGGCTGCGACGACGGTTGCGTGATGCTCGGCGATTTGGATCACGCACGCGATCTGGTCATCAAACACGCCGACGGTGGCGCGATCACCGCGCTGGCGTGGTCGCCGGACGGCGATTTCCTGATCGCCGGCAACGATTTGGGCGAAGCGCTGGTGTTGGATTTCACGTCGTTGACCAAGTGCAAGCGGGCATGATCACCGGCCCCGCACGTGCCCTGGCGGCACTGACGATCCTAACCTTCGGACTCGACGCCGGCCAGGCGGCGGAGGACGAGCCGTTCGCGCGCACGGAACTTTGGATCGAGAGCGGAGCCGAGAGGATTCGGTTCGAGGTCGAGGTCGCCCAGACCACCCGTCAGCGGACGCGCGGACTGATGTTTCGAAAGGAGCTGCCCCAATTGGGCGGGATGCTGTTCGACTACAAGAAGCCGGTCAACGTGGCGATGTGGATGAAAAACACATTCATCCCGCTCGACATGCTGTTCGTGGCCGACAATGGGATCATCGTGCGAATCGCGGAGAACACGACACCGCTGTCGCTGGAGTCGATCCACTCCGGCGCGCCGGTGAAGGCGGTGATCGAACTCAGCGGCGGCATCACTGGCCGGCTCGGCATTCGGGCCGGCGACAGGGTGGTTCATCCCATCTTCGAGACCGAATAGGACACCGGCTGGGAGACCGCGCGGCGATGGCGAAGCGACCGGATGGCTGAACCCAGGACGCTCAGGATCAGATTGCTGTTCGGCCCCGAGGTCGCGATCGGGCCCGGCAAGGTGGCCTTGCTCGATGCCATTCGCGAGACCGGATCGATCTCGGCCGCCGCGCGCCGCATGTCGATGTCCTATCGCCGCGCCTGGCTCCTGGTCGATACCATGAACCGCTGTTTTCGCGATCCGGTGGTCGCCGCCGCGCCCGGCGGCAAGGGCGGCGGCGGCGCCCGGGTCACCCCGTTCGGCGAAATCGTGTTGGCGCGCTACCAGGAGATGGAGGCCCGCGCCGTGGCCAGCGTCCGCGATCAGGTCGCCGGCTTCGCTGAATTGCTCAGTTCAGAGCCGCCCGGCGAGACCTGAACCGTGCCCAGAGGTCACCGCCGGTTGCGTTATATCCCGCCAAATATTACGTTCCGTCACCATTAGACCCTTCGATGGAATAGGTCCAGTGATTCTAGGTCAGTTTCGAGATTGGCGAATTTGTGTGCGCATCGGTGCCACCATCATGGGGCTCATGGGCATGATTGTTGGCGCCTCGGCGTCCGATCGGATTCTGATTTTCGCCGCCGCCAGCACCGCCGGCGCCGTGAACGAGATCACCGCCATGTACGGCGCCAGTGCCCAAACCCAGGTCGCCGCGTCCTTCGCCGCCAGTTCGACGCTGGCCCGGCAGATCGAAAACGGCGCTCCGGCGGACGTTTTTCTGTCGGCGAATAGCCACTGGATGGATCATCTGGACCGCGCCCAGCTTCTGGCGCCGGGAACCCGCCGGGATTTGCTCGGCAATCGCTTGGTCTTGATCGCGCCGATCGGGGGCCCGGCGGAAACAGTGCTGTCCGGGGACTTGCCGATCGCCGCGCTTCTGGGCGACGGATTGCTGGCGCTCGGCGATCCCGATCATGTCCCGGCCGGGCAGTATGCCAGGGCGGCGCTCTCCTCGCTCGGCTTGTGGGGCGCGGTGGCCCGAAAGATCGCGCCGATGTTGGACGTGCGCGCGGCGCTGGCCATGGTCGCGCGCGGCGAGGTCCCGCTCGGCGTGGTCTACCGGACCGACGCCCGGGCAAGCCCGGATGTCCGGATCATCGCCATGTTCCCCGAGACCAGCCATCATCCGATCGTCTATCCGGTTGCCGTCGTGGCCGGACGCGCGGGAGAAGAGGCGCTGGCGTTTCACGATTATCTGGCGTCGCCGGCCGCGGGGGCGGTATTCGCCAAGCACGGTTTCTCGGTTCGCTGAGCGACGATGTCCTTGACCGCCGAGGAATGGGTCGCGATCGAACTCAGCCTTCGGGTGGCGTTTTGGAGCGTGCTCGTCAGCCTGCCATTGGGCATCTTCTTCGCCTGGCTGCTGGCGCGGCGCGACTTTCCCGGCAAGAGCCTGCTCAATGGCCTGATCCATCTGCCGCTGGTGCTCCCCCCCGTGGTCGTCGGCTATTTTCTCTTGGTCCTGTTGGGCCGCAACGGGCTGGTCGGCGCCTGGCTTTACGACACCTTGGGCCTGACGGTCGCGTTCAAATGGCAGGGCGCCGCGATCGCTTCCGCGGTGATGGGGTTTCCGCTCATGGTGCGGGCGATCCGATTGTCGCTGGAGGCGGTGGATCGGGGACTGGAGGCGGCCGCCCGAACCCTGGGCGCGGGCGCGGCGCGGGTGTTCGCGACCATAACCCTGCCCCTGATCGCCCCCGGCCTGCTGACCGGGGTGGTCCTGGCCTTCGCCCGCAGCCTGGGCGAGTTCGGGGCGACGATCACCTTCGTTTCCAACATTCCGGGCGAGACCCGGACCCTGCCGATCGCCCTCTACACCCACACCCAGATTCCGGGCGGCGACCTGGCCGCCATGCGCCTGGCGATTGTCGCGGTGGTGTTGGCGATGGTCGCCCTGATCGCCTCGGAACTGCTCGCCCGGCGGATCGCCGCCCGGCTCGAGGGTTAGCGGCGTGCTGGAGGTGGCGGTCAGGGGCGCGCGCGGCGAGGTGCGAATCGATGCCGCCTTCACGGTCGCCGGCAACGAAGTCACGGCCCTGTTCGGGCGATCCGGCGCCGGCAAGACCTCGGTCATCAACATGATCGCGGGCCTAGTCCGCCCCGAAGGAGGCCGGATCGCGATCGACGGGGACGCCCTGTTCGATTCGGCGCTCGGGATCGACCTGGCGCCCGACCGACGGCGGATCGGCACTATTTTTCAGGACGCCCGGCTGTTTCCCCATCTGAGCGTGCGCGCCAATCTGATTTACGGCATGAAGCTCACCCCGGCCGCCGACCGCTACGTGGATTTCGACCAGGTGATCGGCCTGTTCGGCATCGCCGATCTTCTGGACCGGCGCCCGGCCAGCCTGTCGGGCGGCGAAAAGCAGCGGGTGGCGATCGGGCGGGCGTTGCTGGCCAGCCCGCGCCTGCTGTTGATGGACGAGCCGCTGGCCGGGCTGGACGCCGAGCGCAAGAACCACATCCTGCCGTTCATCGAGCGGCTTCATCGCGAAATCGCGGTGCCGATCGTCTATGTCAGCCACGCGTTGGACGAAGTGCTGCGCATCGCCGATACGGTGGCCTTGATCGCCGACGGCCACATCGAGGCGGTCGGGCCGGTCGAGGAGGTGACCAACCGTGTCGATCTCCAGATCATGACCGGAAGCGATCAGCCCGACACGGTGATCGCGGCGGAGGTCGAGCACCACGAGCCCGAGTTCGGCCTCACTCATCTGACCTTTCCGGCCGGGACGCTGCGCCTGCCGACGCTCAGGGCGGCGCCGGGAACGCCGGTGCGGGTGCGCCTGCGGGCGCGCGACGTGTCGCTGGCGCGGTCGCGACCCACCGACATCAGCGTGCTCAACATATTCTCCGGCACGGTCGGCGAAATCGATCGCCCGGACGGGGCCCAGGGCGCGGCCAACGTCGCCGTCGTGACCGACGCCGGCCTCGCCATCTGGGCCCGAATCACGGCGCGCGCCGTCCATGACCTGGAGCTGCGCCCCGGCGCCCCGGTCCACGCCTTGATCAAGAGCGTAGCGATCGACAGTTACGGCGCCGGTGGGCTAGGCTCGGCCCGCCAACCAGGGAGGGCGATTTGAGCACGACCCTAGCACCACGCACCGGCGGCAAAGTGCTGATCGATCTTCTGCGTCTGAACGGGGTCGATACCGTATTCGCCGTGCCCGGCGAAAGCTATCTGGCGGCGCTGGACGCGCTTTACGAAGCGCGCAACCAGATTCGCCTGATCGTCTGCCGCCAGGAGGGCGGCGCGGGGTTCATGGCCGAAGCCTACGCCAAGGCCACCGGCAGGCCGGGCGTGTGTTTCGTCACCCGCGCTCCCGGCGCCTGCAACGCGTCGATCGCGGTCCATACGGCGATGCAGGATTCGACGCCGATGGTGCTCCTGGTCGGCCAGATCGCGCGTGGCACCATCGGCCGGGAGGCGTTCCAGGAAATCGACTATCGGCATATGTTCGCGCCACCGATCACGAAGATGGCGACTCAGGTCGATGACCCGCGACGGCTGCCGGAAATCGTCCACAACGCTTTCCGGATCGCGATCTCGGGCCGGCCGGGGCCGGTGGTGGTGGCGCTGCCCGAGGACATGCTGAGCGAGACCTGCACGGTCGAGGATGGCCGGCCGGCGGTGCCGGTGCGCGCCCACCCCGGCGCCGCCGATCTGGCGGCGCTGCGTGACTTGCTGGCGGCGGCTCGGCGCCCGGTGATGATCCTGGGCGGTGGTGGCTGGAGCGCCGAGGCGCGCATCGATATCGCGGCCTTCGCCGCCGCCAACGGCCTGGCGACGGCGGTGTCGTTCCGCCGCCAGGACCTGATCGACAACTCGAACCCACTCTACATCGGCGATTTGAGTTCGAGCGTCGAGCCCAGGCTGGTCCAGCGGATCAAGGACGCG
>CAJWQN010000210.1 GCA_913045505.1 uncultured Rhodospirillaceae bacterium
GCATGAGTGGCGGCCAGGCGGATGCGCATGCGCTGGGCGACGCTCAGCCGGCCGCTGGCGACCACCCCCGCCCAGATGTCGCGGAGTTCGCTGATCAGGAAGGCCCGGGCCGCGCCGAGGCGCGCCTCCGCCAGAGCAACATCCGCCTGGACCAGGGCATCGTCGCTGAGCCGGTGCCGGGTGAGCCGCGGTGTCTTCTCCGCGGCCAGCTCCTTGAACCCCTCGAGCATGGCGCGGGCGATACCGAGGGCGGTACCTGAGAATCCGGCCGCATATAGGCTCATGGCCGGGAACTGATAGAGCGGTGCATCCAGGCGGCGCTCGGCCGGATCCTCCCGCGCGAGCGAGCATTCCCGGGGCACCGGGAGGTCGGTGACCGCGAAATCGTCGCTGCCGGTCCCACACAGGCCGATCACGTCCCAGACTTGGGTCACGGAAGCCGCGGTCGCCGGAAACAGCATGGTCCGAATCATGGTGGCGCCATCGGTGCCGAGCCGCGGCGATCCGTCGCTCTCGACCAACACCGAATGGCCGCCGAACCATGTCGCCTGGTGGCCGCCGCTGGCGAACGACCAATGGCCGGTCACCCGATAATGGTCACCGTCCGCGACCGCTTCGGCCTTGCCTGGGCCCCAGGCAACCACGGCCTCGGGATTCCGGCCCCAAATCTCCTCGGCGACGGCGGGCTCCAGGTAAGCGGCGGCCATCGCGCAGCCGTTCGCCTGACACAGGCACCACGCGGTGCTGGCGTCATGCTTGGCCACGGCCTCGATCACCTGGAAAAAATCAGGTGGCCCGATCTCGGCGCCGCCGAAGGTCTTGGGCAGCAGCAACCGGTAAAGGCCGGCGTCGTGCAGGGCCGAGACCAGCGCCGCCGGCAGCCTCCGGGCCTGCTCGGCGTCACCCGCCGCGGCCCCGATCACCGGCGCAAGGGCACCGACCCGACCGAGCAATTGCCCGATCTCGGCCCCGCCGTCTGGCTTGCCGGCAGTCCCAGACTCCATGGCTCCTCCGCCTTCGATGGGTAAGGAACGGCCCATAGTGTGATCCTGGTCACATTCCCCGGCCCGGCCCCGTGCGTCAATGGGGTCATAGGTTCCGCAACCAGACAACAGAGAGACCAGAGCGATGTCCGTCTTGACAAGAACCATCGAGGCCGCCCCGGCCCCAGCCAGCATGTCCGCCGATCTGCGCGCGGTGATAGCTCAGGCGCGCCACATGCGAAACGAGGGGCTCGGCAAGGAAGCCCATGATCTGCTCAGCCCGGTCTATGGCTGGGCTTGGTTCACCGAGGGATTCGACGCCGGCGTCCTGAGCGAAGCCAAATTGTTGCTTGACGAGTTGGGTTAGAATGGTCGCTCCGATTGGCGACCCGAATCGAGCTTACTGGCGCGCGGCCTGGCGTGGCGGGTGCTCGGCCAGATAACGGTCGAGCGCCGCCGCGAAGCTGTCATCGAGCGCGAGCGCGAACTGGGGATTGCGGCGAGGGTCGAACGGGGCGCCGTGCCAATCATGGTGACCGCCTTGATGAAGGGCGACCAAATGGTGGCGACCGCCGCGCTCGGCGAAGATCGGCGAGCCGGAATTGTCCGGCCGGGGCAGGTCGCAATCGTGCAGCAAGGTCTGCGGCGAATCCCACAACCGGTCGCCGGGCTGCTTGGGATAGAAACGGCAGCGCCGGTTGATCAGTTTGCGGTACCGGCTTTTACCGAACAGGAATGAGACATGGACGATGGCGCCGCCGTCGCGGGCGATGGCGTCGGGTTCCACCGGCATCAGGGGCATGGTCTCGAAGCCCTGATTGGTGTTGGCGGCAAGCACGTCCTCGTCAAGCGCGAGAATCGCCCAGTCATCGGCCAGATTGCCGGGACCCGCGCGCCGATTGCCGGCGCGCGAGCGGGCCAGATCGACCGCGACCGCCTTGACCGATGCGCCGTCAGGTAGAAACACAACCCTGCGCGCCCGCGCCGCCCCAGTCCGATCGAAGACCACATGGGCGGCGGTCACCACGATATCGCCACGGGCCAGCAAGGTGCCCACGCCCAGTGAGCGACCGGCCACGACCACCCCGACCGACTTGAAATCGTAGATATCGGCGTGAGAGAGGCTTTCGCGGTCGTCGGCGCCGAACACCAGGGCGGTGCGCGGGGGCTTCTCGCCCGCCCCGGCCGCCGCCGTCACGTATAGGTACCCGAGGGCGATCAACGCCACCACCATGCCGTTTCGCATTCCACCTCCGACTTCGGGTCGTCCACATCATGACGCCAACAATGGATCTCGGGCAAACCGCGCTTCGGCCGCGGGCGGCGGCGGGCCGAACCCAGTCGCCATGCGCCTTGCGGGTGGCGCCCCGGTCCCCGATACTCGGGCCGAGGGATTCTTGACTCATCGGGGTGGAAGATGCGGGAAAACGGCGTGCGCAGGGCCTGGGCCGAGGGTCGCGGCGTGATCAACGGCTGGCTGGGAATCGCCAACAGCTACAGTGCCGAAGTGATCGCCAACGAGGCGTTCGACAGCGTCACCGTCGACATGCAGCACGGCATGGTCGATTTCCAGGCCGCGGTCACCATGCTGCAGGCCATCTCGACGACCCCGGCGACGCCGTTGGCGCGAGTGCCGTGGAACGATCCGGCGGCAATCATGAAGACATTGGATGCCGGCGCCTACGGCATCGTCTGCCCGATGATCAACAACCGCGCCGAATGCGAAAAATTCGTCGGCGCCTGCCGCTATGCCCCGGTCGGTTATCGCAGCTTTGGCCCGGCCCGCGGAATCATGTATGGCGGCGCCGATTACGCCAAGCATGCCAACGACACGGTCATCCCCTTCGCCATGATCGAGACCGCCGAGGCACTCGACAACTTGGATGCGATCATGTCGGTCGACGGCCTCGACGCGATCTATATCGGCCCCAACGATCTGGCCATCAGCCTCGGCTGCCCCCCCCCGGCGGAGCCGGTCGAGCCGGTCGTGATCGAGGCGGTGGCGACGATCCTGGCGGCGGCCCAACGCAACGGCGTGGTCGCCGGCATCCACTGCCCGTCGGGGGCCTCGGCACGGGACAAGATCGAAAAAGGGTTCCTGTTCACCACCATCGCCAACGATGCCCGGCTGTTGGCGGCCGGCGCCAAGACCGAGATCGCGGCCGCGCGCGGGGGCTAGGGGGGGCACCGGCACCGCCGGGGTGAGGACGCAATGGATCGCAGTCTGGTCAGAGCCGGGCCGCGCCCGCTGATTGCCTTCGATGGCGGCGCCGGTGCCCTGATGCGCCTTCACATCGCCAACATTTTCCTGACCCTTATCACCTTGGGTCTCTACCGGTTCTGGGCCAAGACCCGCATCCGCCGCTACTTCTGGAGTCACAGCCGGTTCGAGGGCGATCGGCTCGAATACACCGGCACCGGCGGTGAATTGCTCAAGGGTTTCCTGCTGATCGTGTTCCTGGTGCTGGTGCCGCTGTTTGGCGGGCTGGCCGCGGTTCAGATCTGGCTCGAGGCGACCGCGCCCGAGTTGGCGCCGATTGTCGCCGTGACCCAACTGTTGCTGATCCTTTACCTGACACCGGTCGCGCTCTATCGCGCGCGGCGCTATCGGCTGAGCCGCAGTCAATGGCGGGGCGTGCGTGGCGGCCAAACCGGATCGGGCTGGGTCTATGGCGCCAAGAGCCTGGCGGCCTATGTCCTCGGCCTGATCTCGCTCGGTTTCGCCTGGCCGGCGCTCAGCCTGTGGTTGTCCCGCTACCGGCTGTCCAACACCTGGTTCGGCGATCGGCAACTTGTCTTCGAGGGCCGGGCCGGGGCCCTTTACAAAACTTATTTCGCGGTCCTCGCGTCCTCCCTGGTGCTGGCCGTGGTCGCCACGGTCGCGATCGGGATACTGGTGCCGGAGGGAAGTTTCGATATCGAACCGGGCCAGTTGGAGGCGGCTCAGTCCGCCGAGAGCCTGGTGGTATTTCTGCCCCTGCTCCTGCTGGTGTTCGTGGCCGTGCCCTGGTTCTGGTATCGGGCCAAGGTCTATCGTTGCCTGGCCGAGTGGACCCGCCTCGACGGCCTGCGTTTCGAAGCCGAGGTGACCGGGGCCAGCCTGCTCTGGCTCAGCCTCGGCAACATGGTCCTTCTGGTCGTGACCCTGGGCCTGGGCGCACCGCTGATCTACTTGCGCCGGGCCCGCTACATCGCCCGCCGGCTCGATGTCCGCGGCACCATGGATTTCGACGCGGTGGTCCAAAGCAGCCTGGCCCAGCCGGTCACCGGTGAGGGCCTGGCCGACGCGCTCGATACTGGCGGATTTTAGGCGGCGTTGTCGGCGCGCGGGCAGTTCAACGACGGCAAGTCCGCGGTCGGCCACGCGGTCACCCTCTCTCTGAGCGCCGGCGCCGTCGACCTGATCGGGCCCGGGAAGGTGCGCCGGGCGCGCTGGCCCCTGGCCGAGATCGAGGTCCTGGAGGTTCTGGCCGGCGGCCGCGGCATACGGCTCTCGAGCCGGGCCCAACCGGACGCGCGGCTGACGATCGAGGGCGCCGACGACTTGGCGGCCTGGGCGAAGATCGCGCCCGGGCTCACCCGCCGGCGCGCCTCTCCGGCCCAGGTGATCAAGGCTTTGGCATGGACGGCGCTCGCCGCCGGGCTCGCCTTCGCGGTCTATCGCCGTGGCTGGTCGAGCCGCTGGCGGCGGTGCTGCCGGCGGCCTGGGAGGCAGAGATCGGCGAAGCCACCGTCGATCAGGCGTTGATGATGTTCGGGGCGCCGGCGGGCCAAGGCCGGTTCTGTACCGGCGCCGGAGCCGAGGCCGCGCTTCAAGAACTCGGCGCCCGGCTTGGGGGCACCGGCGCGGCCGCCGTTCGGGTCCGGGTGCAAATCGCCGACGCCGAGCCGGCCAATGCGTTCGCCGCCCCGGGCGGGCGCATCGTTCTGCTGCGTGGGCTGATCGAGGAGGCCCGGGCCCCGGCGGAAGTGGCCGGCGTGCTCGCCCATGAAATGGGCCACGTCATCGCCCGCCATCCGACCGAGGCGCTGCTCCGCCAGGCCGGACTGACGACCCTCATCGAAGCGCTGTTCGCCGGCTCGTCCCTGGGCCAGGCCGGCGGCGTCCTGGCGATGCTGACTTATTCCCGCGCCGACGAGGAGGAGGCGGACGCGATCGCCCAATCCCTGCTCGGCGCCGCCGGCATTCGCACCGACGGCCTCGCCCGCTTCTTCGCCCGCATGGCCGAGGACGAGGCGGAGGGTTGGTCACTGCCGCCCTTGCTGTCCACCCATCCCCCCGCCGCCGCCCGCCAAGAAGCGGTCGGTGAGTCCGATCCGGCCGGCGACGAGGGCCTGACCCCGGACGCCTGGGCCGCCCTCCGCGCCGCCTGCGCCACACCCGGCTGAGCCGGCGACGACGGGCGGCTTCGCCGCCGTCGGACTCACGCCAATGCCACCGAAATACGACGACAGCGAAATACGGGGAACAATACGGGGACGACAAATACGGGAATACGGGAACGGAATACGGGGACAGGGAATACGGGGACAATACGGGGACACGGTGTAATTGCGCTAGGGCCTGTGGACAATCATCTTGCGGCGATGAGCGTGGCGACGAGGTTGAGGTTCGCGCCGTAGCTTGTGT
>CAJWQN010000211.1 GCA_913045505.1 uncultured Rhodospirillaceae bacterium
CAGCGGCAAGGGCGGGGTCGGGAAATCGACCGTCGCGGTCAACCTGGCGCTGGGCATGGCGGCCAACGGCCTCGAGGTCGGCGTGCTCGACGCCGATATCTACGGGCCGTCGATGCCCAGGATGCTGGGCATCGCCGGGCGCGCCGTCTCCACCGACGGCAAGACCCTGGACCCGATCGAGAGCTATGGCGTCAAATGCATGTCCATCGGCCTGTTGGTCGAGGAGGAGACGCCGATGATCTGGCGCGGGCCGATGGTCCAGGGGGCGCTGGAGCAGATGCTGCGCGACGTGCGCTGGGGGCCGCTCGACGTGATGGTGGTCGACATGCCGCCGGGGACCGGCGACGCGCAGTTGACCATGGCTCAGCGGGTGCCCTTGGCCGGTGCCGTGATCGTCTCCACACCCCAGGACATCGCGCTTCTCGATGCTCGCAAGGGCCTGGCCATGTTCCGCCGGGTCGAGGTGCCGGTGCTCGGCTTCGTCGAGAATATGAGCTACTATCTGTGCCCCAATTGCGGCACCCGGGCCGAGATTTTCAGCCATGGCGGCGCCCGCGAAGCGGCGGCGGCGCTGGGGGTCGATTTTCTCGGTGAAGTGCCTCTCGACATGGAGATTCGCGAAACCTCCGACGACGGTCGGCCGATCGTGGTCTCCCGGCCCGACAGCCCCCACGCCAAGGTTTTCCGGGAGATCGCCACGCGGGTCGCCGACCAGCTCGCGGGCGATGCCGAGGCCGACCGGCCGGCGCCCCGAATCGTTACCGAATAGGCGCGATCGGAGCGGTCGTTATCGGTCCGAGCCGGCGGTTCGCGGCTTGGAGCGGGGCGTGGCCGCGTCCTCGGTCAGCGCGTCGCATATGAGATCGACCAGCGTCTCGCGTTCCTGGATCGGCGCCTCGACCAGGGTATAGCTGAACATCGGCGCGAACAGTTCCTGAATTTCGCTTGCCGGCATGGTGCGCAATCGGCTGACCGGGATCATGGCTGGCCCTTCCTTGCTCGAGCGTGATGCGAAAACAGGGTTGCAAGCCGGGGGCCACTGGCGGCAAGCCCATTAAATATTTGATATAATGATATTTTATATCGGCTATGGGCGCGATCGAGCGGGCAAGTCGTGCCGGCGGGGCAAGGTTTGCCGGATCACCCCTCGCGATCGAGGACCGCCATCAACTCGCGCCATTCGCGCTTGGACAGGCCGCTGTCGGGCTGGCCGACCGGCTCGCCGGCGAGCAAGCGCTTGACCACGTCGAGCGCGGTCGCCGACAGATGCGCGCCGCCCATGCGGTGGGCCATGAAGGCGGAATAGGTCGCTGGCAACCAGTGCCTGAGGGTGTCCAGCATCGCCTCGGCGTAGGCGCGAATCTCGTATTGGGCATGGGCATCCGCGCGCAATGACAAGAAGTGCATCAGATTGTGCAGGTCGGTCTTCCAGTACCACTGGGTATAGAAATTGAGTGACAGGTTCATGCGCGCCAGCTCGCGCGCGAGGCCGGCGCGGGCCGGGTCGAGGACCGCGCCGGCCTCGTCGTGATTGAGCATGTCCAGGTAATGGTCGTGGGCGCGGGTCGAATCGTCCCTGAGCAGCGCCAGCACCCGAGCCGCTTCCTCGCCCTCGAGCACCGCGCCCCGTCCCTGGCGGTTGTCCGCCGATTGGCTGGCCAGATGTTCCGGTGCCGGGAGGTAGAACTCGTTGTCGAGGATCGAATAGCGGGCCGAGTATTCGTTGACGTTGGCGGTGCGGTGGCGAATCCACTGGCGGGCGACGAAAATCGGCAGTTTGACGTGATACTTGATCTCGCACATTTCGAACGGGGTCGTGTGCCGGTGGCGCATCAGGTAGTTGATCAATCCCTGATCCTCGCGCACCTTCTTGGTGCCGGTGCCATAGGACACCCGCGCCGCCTGGACCACGGCATTGTCGTCGCCCATGTAGTCGATCACGCGCACGAAACCGTGGTCGAGCACCGGGATCGGCAGATAGAGAATGTCCTCGAGCTCAGGCACGGTGGCGCGCCGGGTCGCGGCGGTGTTGGCACGCGTGTTTTCAATTTCGGCGGTTTGCGCGGCGGTCAATCCGCCGGACTTGGAATCGGCATCCGTCATCGCCGCTAGGTTAGCCCGGGCGGGCGCACGATGCCACCGGCCAAGCGCCGGTCGGGCCTGTGGAAAACGGGGATCGTGCCGGCATCAATTGGGGGAATTGCGGGGATAGCGGGCCGCCAACCGCGGAGGCCCTTTCGCCGGCGTCCGAGACAGCCTATATTTTCGGAGTCGGGCAACCGACTATGGCGATAAACGCCGTATGGAATAAGCGTCATGGACCCGGGGGCAGTACCCGGCGCCTCCACCAATCTCAGTGCTGGGCGTGGCCAGCGAACTTTCGGGGGCGAACCAGGTTCGACATGCGTGGTAAAGATACAGGCTTTTGCTCGGTATGATACCGCCGTTATCGGGTCACACACAAAGTTGCCAATGATAACGACTTGGCACTCGCTGCTTAGCATGTCTAGGTAAGCGCGGCTCGGGGGGCGCCGGGCAACAGAAGCCCCCCACTCCGCACCGGCGTTCACGAGGCACCGACACCATGGCCAAGGATTTGCTAGGATACGAGACCATGGTTCAGGAGGCGCTGCGCGGGGTGGCACGCGCGGCGTTGCGCCGGGCCGTCGCGGAGGGGTTGCCGGGAGACCATCATTTCTACCTCACCTTCCGCACCACCCATCCTGGGGTCTCGATCCCCAACGCCCTGCGCCAGCGTCACCCCACCGACATGACCATCGTGCTCCAGCACAAGTACTGGAACCTCGCGGTCACGGACGACGGCTTCAGCGTCACCCTGACCTTCAACAAGATTCCGAGCGATCTGGTGGTGCCGTTCGCGGCGCTGACCGCCTTCGCCGACCCATCCGTCCAATTCGGCCTGCAGTTCGAGGCCGCGCCGACCGATGCCCACCCGGAGACCTCCGCCAAAGCCGACTCGGCGCCCGACCCGGCCGCCGCCGAGGCGGGCGACAAGGTGGTCACGCTCGATGCGTTTCGCAAGAAATAGGGCCACCGCGGCGAACATGGCGTCTCGCAATCCAGGGACCAGGGAGGGGGCTCGGCGATGACCGATTTCAGTTTCCAGGACATGTTTCCATTGGCCGAGGATGAAACGCCCTACCGCAAACTCACCGATGGGCTGGTCGCGACCGCGGACTTCGACGGTACGACCATGCTCAAGGTTGAAGCGGAAGCGCTCAGCCTGCTCGCCGCCGAGGCGCTGAAGGATATCTCCCATCTTCTGCGCCCGGGCCACCTTGCCCAGCTGCGCAAGATTCTGGGCGACCACGAGGCCTCCGCCAACGACCGGTTCGTGGCCCTGGAACTGCTCAAGAACGCCAATATCGCCGCCGGCGGTGTCTTGCCCATGTGCCAGGACACCGGCACCGCGATCGTGCTCGGCAAGAAGGGCCAGCAGGTCTGGACCGGCTTCAACGACGAAGAAGCGCTGAGCCTCGGCATCCATCGGACCTACACCCAGACCAACCTGCGCTACAGCCAGGTCGCGCCGCTGGAGATGTTCAAGGAGGTCAACACCAAGACCAATCTGCCGGCCCAGATCGACCTCTACGCGACCCCGGGCGCGGCCTACAAGTTCCTGTTCATGGCCAAGGGCGGCGGCTCGGCCAACAAGACGTTCCTGTTTCAGGAGACCCCGGCGCGGCTCTCGCCCGATCGGCTGATCCCGTTTCTCGACGAGAAGCTGCGCACCCTCGGCACCGCCGCCTGCCCGCCCTATCACCTGGCGGTCGTGATCGGCGGCACCTCGGCGGAGCTCAACCTGAAGACGGTCAAGCTGGCGAGCTGCCGCTATCTCGACGGCCTGCCCACCGCGGGCAGTGAAGGCGGCCATGCCTATCGCGACACCGCGCTCGAGGCCGAGATTCACGAGATGACCCGCGATTTCGGAATCGGCGCGCAATTCGGCGGCAAGTATTATTGCCACGATGTCCGGGTCGTCCGCCTGCCGCGCCACGGCGCCAGCCTGCCGATCGGGATCGGCGTGTCGTGCTCCGCCGATCGCCAGGCGCTCGGTAAGATCACCGCCGAGGGGGTGTTCCTGGAGCAGCTCGAGACCAATCCGGCCAAGTATCTGCCCGAGACCACCGACACCGATCTCGGGAACGAGGTCGTCGAAATCGACCTCGATCAGCCGATGGAGGAGATTCGCCGCACCCTCGGCCGGTATCCTATCAAGACCCGGTTGTCGGTGTCCGGGCCGATGATCGTCGCCCGCGACGCCGCCCATGCCAAGCTCCGCGAACGTCTGGAGAGCGGCGAGGGCCTGCCGCAATATTTCAAGGACCACTGCATCTACTACGCCGGTCCGGCCAAAACCCCGGACGGCTACGCGACCGGCTCGTTCGGGCCGACCACGGCCGGGCGCATGGATTCCTATGTCGACCAGTTCCAGGCCGCCGGCGGGTCGATGGTGATGCTGGCCAAGGGCAATCGGTCGCGGGCGGTGACCGAGGCCTGCAACAGCCATGGCGGGTTCTATCTGGGTTCGATCGGTGGCCCCGGCGCGCGCCTCGCCAAGGACTGCATCCGGGAAGTCGAATGCCTCGAATACCCGGAACTCGGAATGGAGGCGATCTGGAAGATTCAGGTCGAGAATTTTCCCGCCTTCATCGTCGTCGACGATAAAGGCAATGATTTTTTCGCAAATATTTAGCTATGAAAGAATTTGACCCTAGATCTCAACCCACCCGGCCGCGGCCGAGCGGTCGGTCTCGGCGCCGCAAACTCTCGCGCCGCGCCGCTGTCGGCAGGCCGGCTATTCGACCAAGCGGCCGTTGAAGCTGTCGATTTCCTGGTTCCACCGCTGCACGATCTCGTTCCGAGCGTCGATCGCGCTCTGAGCGGACTTGATCTGGCAATCGGCGTAGTTGTCCATGCTTTCGGAGAACGTTTCGATCGCTTTCGAAGCGGCCTTCATGTCCTCGATCTGGGCGCTGGCGCCATTCGGGATCGTCGGGGTTTGGGGACGCGCGCCGCAATCCGCGGCCACGGGCCCCGTTGTTGCCAGCGAGACAACGATGACGGTAGAAACAATGCTTAAACGAAACATGGCGCCTCCTTAGGTCGGCGGGCGCACAATAACACGTTCGGTGGCGGACGGCGCAAGTTCTAAAAGCTCCCGCCGGTCATGACCCTGAATGCGGAGAGGAATCATGAGCGCGGGTCGGAAATATTCGATCTCGGTTCGGGGTCATCGGACCAGCATATCGCTCGAGCCGGAATTCTGGACGGCGTTCCGGGCGTTGTGTCGGGCCGAGGAGTCCAGGTTCTCGGAAGTTCTGGCCCAGATCGACGGACACCGTCAGGGCAGCCTTGCCAGCGCGGTTCGCCTGTGGGTGCTCGGCCGGCTTATCGCCGGCCCGCGCCGATGAGCACCGGGGTCAGTCGTCAAGAAGATTATCGAGGATGGTTTTGAACACCTGTTCCGGCTTGGCTTCGGTCTCCGCCGGTAACGGGGCCGGGGCCGAGGCGGGCGCTGGCGACGGAGCGGGCGCGGGAGCGGGCGCCGGGGTC
>CAJWQN010000212.1 GCA_913045505.1 uncultured Rhodospirillaceae bacterium
TGGGTCGCCGGCGCGGCGGCCGGCGCATTGGCGCTGGCCGCCGCGATCCGGTGGTGGGCGCGGCCCCGACCGGCGCCAATCGCTCCGGCGGGCCCGGCGCGTCCGGCCCACGCGATCGCCCTCGCCGCCCTCGAACAACTCCGGACCCGGGGCCTGATCGATGGCCGGCGCAGCGACGAGTTTCACATGCGCCTGTCCGGGATTCTGCGCCACTACGCGGTCTGGCGATTTGAATTGCAGGCGCCCAGACAGACCACGGAGGAATTTCTCGATGCCGCCGCGGACGCGGACGAACTGGCCGGCGGCCAGAATGCCGTGATCGGCGCGCTTCTGCGAGGCTGCGATCTGGTGAAATTCGCCCGCCATCGGCCCGGTCCCGATCCGATGCGGAACGCCCTGGCCAAGGCCGAGCGCTTCGTCACCGAGACCGCTGACGCGCGTGTTCTGGTGCCCCGCGAAGCGACCCTGGACATGCCATGATTCTGGCCAACCCCGCCGCGCTTCTGTTGCTCCTGCTGATCCCGCCGCTTCTGCTCCTGGCTCGGCGGCTTCGGGCGCGACCGGCCATCGGCTTTCCCGAGGTCGGCACGCTCGCCAACCTTGCGCCCGCGCCGGCGGCGCGCCTGCGGCGGTTGCTGCCGGCGTTGCGGGTGCTGGCCCTGATCGCCTGCGTCATCGCCCTCGCCCGCCCGCAATGGGGCCTGGAAATGACCAAGGTCTACAGCAAGGGTATCGCCATCGCGATGGTGGTCGATGTCTCGTCGAGCATGGGCGCGCTGGATCTGACCATCGATGAACACGAAAGCAATCGCCTGGACGTGGTCAAGGAAACCTTCCGCGCGTTCGTGGAGGGCGGCGGCACCGGGCTCGACGGGCGCGAGGGCGATTTGATCGGCATGGTCTCGTTCGCCCGCTACGCCGACAGCCTCAACCCGCTGACGCTGGATCACAAGGCACTGGTGGCGCTGCTCGACCAGCTCGAAATCGTGAACCTGCCCGAGGAAGACGGTACCGCGATCGGCGAGGCGATCATCCTCGGCGTCGAACGCCTGCGCCGCGCCTCGGGCACCAGCAGGGTGATGATCCTGCTCACCGACGGCTCCAACAACGCCGGCGACACCGACCCGGTCCAGGCGGCCCAAGTCGCCGAGGCCCTGGACATCAAGATCTACACCATCGGCACCGGCACCCGCGGCACCGCGATGATCCCGATCCGCGAGAGCGACGGCCGCGAGGAGCTGCGCCCGACCCAGGTGTTCATCGACGAATACACCCTCGAGCAAGTCGCCAGGCTGACCGGGGGCCGCTATTTCCGCGCCACCGACGGCGAGGCCCTGCGATCGATCTACGCCGAGATCGACCGACTGGAGGAGGCCACCCACGTCGCCGAGCACTACCAGAAATATATCGACGCCTTCCCGGCCCTGTTGGCGCTCGCCCTGACCCTGCTGGTGGCCGAGGCCACTCTCGCCAATACCCGCCTGCGCACGGTGCCCTAGGAGTCCGAGGATGCAATTCGGCTCCTGGCAATATCTGCCGCTGCTCATCCTGGTCCCGATCCTGGCCGGGCTCTACGGCTACGGATTTAGGCGCCGGCGCGAGGCGTTGGCCAAGTTCCTGGCGCTCGACCTGGCGCCCCGACTGGTGGCCGGCGCCAACCGCCGCCGCCAATGGGCCAAGGCGCTATGTGTGATCGGCGCGGGCGGAGTCCTGGTCATCGCCCTGATGCAGCCCCAATGGGGCCGGCGCGCGGAAGACGCGCCGCGCTGGGGCCGGGACGTGATCGTCCTGCTCGATGTCTCGCTCAGCATGCTGGCCGAGGACGCCGAGCCCAACCGCCTGGGTCGCGCCAAGACCATGATCCGTGCCCTGGTCGATGAAATCCGCAAGGAGGGCGGCCATCGGCTGGGCCTGGTCGCGTTCGCCGGGCGGGCCAGTCTGCAATCGCCGCTGACTCTGGATTACGCGTTCTTTCTGGATCGGCTGGAGGCGGCGGGCCCCGACAGCGTGCCGCGCAAGGGGTCCAGTATCGGCGGCGCCATTCGCCAAAGTCTCCAGAGGTTCGGCGCGCTCGATCACGACTTTACCGACCTGATTTTGGTCAGCGACGGCGAGGAACACGACAGCTCGGCCCTCGACGCCGCGCGCCTGGCGGCGGCGGAAGGCGTCAGTCTCTACGCGGTGGCGGTCGGTGGCGCGGACCGGGGCGCGCCGATCCCGCTCCCCGGCGCGGACGGACAGACAGACTACCTCCAACATGACGGCGCCGAGGTGCGCACCCGCACCCGCCCGGCCTTGCTGGTCGAGATCGCCGGTGCCACGGGCGGCAGCGTCTCGCTTAACGGCGACGGCGCCCTCCAGAGGATTTACACCCAGCAGATCGCCGACAAGCCCCGCCGCCAAGTGGCCGCGGCGACTGGCGAACGGGCGGCGGTCCAATATCATTGGTTCGTAGTGGCGGCACTGATGTTGTTGGCGCTCGAAAGCCTCGTGCGGGAACGCGCCCGGGGACAGGCCTGAGCGATGACCGGTTCGCGCCCCGCCACGGTGTTGGCGATCGCTCTCGGCCTGTCGGCATCCGGCTGCGGGGAGTCGCCCTATGACGCGATCGCCGAGGGCAATGGTTTCTACGACTCGGGCGATTACGACTCCGCCGCCCAGCGTTACCAAGTCGCGGCCGCCGCGCTGCCCGACCTGGCGGCGCTCCATTTCAACCGCGCCAACGCCGCCTACCGCCAGCGCGCCTACAATCGAGCCGAGGAACTCTACACGCTCGCGCTTCAAACCGAGAATCTGAAATTCGCCGGCCGGGTCAAATACAATCTCGGCCGGCTCAAGCACGGCGCCGCGATCGATGCCATGCTGACCTTTCGGGACGCGGTGGCGCCGCTGCGCGCGGCGATCACCTTTTATCGCGCCAGCCTGGAACTCGATCGGTCCAACCAGGACGCCCTCTATAATCTGGAACTGGCGCGCCGGCTGATGACCCAGTTGGAACGCCAGCGGGTCCAGGCCCAGCGTAATCCGGAAGTGCGCAATCAGGCGACCTCGCCGAACCAGGGCCAGCCGTTCGACGAGATCGCGCCCGACCAGAGCTCCGGCGAGCGCGACGCCAGCCCGGATGCCCAGCAAAAACCCCAGGGCGGCGAGGCCCAGCAGGGTCCGCGGAGCAACGCCGGCACCGACAATAGCGCCCAGACCCAGCAGGGCATGTCGCCCCGGCCGATGACTCCGGAAGAAGCCGAGCAGATGGTCGAGATCATCCGCGGCCGCGCCAGCTCCGCCCAGAATCTGCGCCAGCAATGGCGCCGGGCGCGCATGCGCGAATCCGGCGCCGCCAAGGATTGGTAGCGACGACCGTTTCAGCGAGACCCGATCGCCCCACCTTCCGGCGCCGGGCGGACGATGCGCCGATGAGATGGGTGCGCAAAGCAAACCAGGCCGGCTCGGGGCCGGCGCGCAGGCTCACACCATCCGCCGCCAGTAGACGCGCCCAGGCGCCGCACCCCGCCGGCAGCAACGATGCCCCGGCGTAGACTCCGGGGACCCGGTCCAGGCTCTCCCGCAGCACCCCGGCCAGCGCGTCCACGCCCGCGCCGTCGTGGACGGCGAAAACGGTGCCTTGGGCCGTACTCGGCCGGGACCCGACCACCGTCACGGCCATGGCGGCTCCGCTGGCCTCGAACCGCTCGCAGGCGATCAGCCGGTCATCGGGCATGGTGTGAACGATGGTCGCCGCCTGGGTGGTGACCTGGGCTTCGGCGCCGGGGGCCGCGTGTACCGACAGGCCCAGGCGATCGCCCTGATAGATGCCGACCGAGACCGATTACAGATAAAGCGTCGGCAGGCCCGGGCGCGCCCGGTCCAGATAAAACGGCCGAGTCACGTGGAACGGATAGCCGGCGCGGGCCGGGTCCGCGTCCGGCGGGGCCGCCAAC
This sequence comes from uncultured Rhodospirillaceae bacterium, assembly GCA_913045505.1. Taxonomy (GTDB): domain Bacteria; phylum Pseudomonadota; class Alphaproteobacteria; order UBA7887; family UBA7887; genus CAJWQN01. Next base: position 3,939 of record CAJWQN010000212.1, read on the forward strand.
TTGCCGGGGCGGATCGGCTGTTAGACCGTGATCATCTTGGCGCGGTCCGGAAACATCGCCTCGACATAGAGCGCCGGGTTCAAATCGGCGACACCGGCAAGCACGTCGTCGGTGGTCGGCAGCAGGGTCGAGCCCAGGCCCATCAGGGCGGACAGCGACCGGCCCTGGCGCGCGCCGTACTTCAACTCGTCGCGGATTTAGGCGGCGGCCTCGGGCTGGCTGAACTTGATCCCCCGGGACAGGTGTTCGCGCGCGCGCTGCGCGGTGATGAATATGGTCAAACGCTCCTGCTCGGTCGGATGCGGCCACATCACACATTATCCTCCCCTGGCCTATCCTCCCCTGGCCTCCTTCGGCCCCGCCGGATCGGTGCTCGGCCGGGGCCACCAGCGGTTCTGGCCCGTGATCCGTCTAACGGCCCCGGCTCACGCGCCGATTGATCCTGGGTTTGGCGAAGGCCCGGTCCCAACCGTTGCGATAGGCCTTGGAGTTGGCTTTTTGGCGCTCGCCGCGGCCGTATTCGCCCGCGCCGCCGGGCTTGGCGGCGGGCTTGCCGACGGCCCCTGACTTGGCCTCGGCCCCGGACTTGGTATCGGAGCCGGACTTGGTATCGGAGCCGGACTTGGTATCGGAGCCGGACTTGGTATCGGAGCCGGACTTGGTATCGGAGCCGGACTTGGTATCGGAGCCGGACTTGGTATCGGAGCCGGACTTGGTATCGGAGCCGGACTTGGTATCGGAGCCGGTTTGGGAATCCGTCGATTTGGTGCTCGACGATCCGGTTTCGGCGGCGCCGGCGTTTGGCTTGTCTTCGCTCACCCGTCTCTCCTTGTCGTTTGCGTAAGGTCTTTTCCTGGGTCCGAAATTCGAGGGGTTATGCCAGCGCCGAGGTGGTGCTGGCAACAGGCCGTCGCGATTGGAGCCGGGCGCCGGTTTCCGTCATTGGGCGCCGGCGCGCCGGTTTCGCTGGAGAACTTCCATGACGTAGGCGGCCACCGCCACGCGCTGGTCATCGGCAAAGCCGAGGCCGTACTCGAGTGTGGCCCCGACCTCGACCAGGGAGCGCGCGATATCATCGGCACTATAGATGCAGTGCTCGGTCGCCGACCAGGCCAGGCGATTGACCCGCCGGCGACCGCGGTCGAGCAGCCGGGCGCGTTCCAGGGCACAGGCCCGAAACTTCTCGATGGCGGCATCGACATGAGCCTTGTCGGCGCCGGTCAGCTCCGCATAGTCGGCGATCGGCACCCGAGCGGAGCCGCACCCGACAGCCGCCAGCATGACGGCCGCGAGCGCGCCATTGCGCCACCATGTCCGTTGTCCTCTCACCTGCTTCCCCCATCTCCATTCCGGCGCGTCCGACCGTCTCGGCAAGAAGTCTTCCCCATGCCGAATCCGCCCACCGAGCCCATGCTACGCCTCGTGCCGCCCGGCCGACAAGCTGGCGCCGAGCCCAGCTTGCGATGGCCGCGGCCCTGGGCTAGTGTCCCGGCCCCGCGCCGCCAGGGCGGGCCGCGGAGGGGTGCCGGAGTGGTCGAACGGGGCGGTCTCGAAAACCGTTGTG
>CAJWQN010000213.1 GCA_913045505.1 uncultured Rhodospirillaceae bacterium
TTTCACTCAATGCCGGTTGGTATGAGCATTTCGGCTCCCAGAGCCAGTTGCTCGAGTTGCTTCCCCACCCCGTTCCAGTCATGATTCCTGGCCGGGCAACAACGTGATATCGGGGCGCGGCCCCGGCCAGCAGGAAGGCGCGATCATGGGAGATTTAGTCGACTCGTCCGATCTGGTCATGGACGGTCCCGCGCTCAGCCGGCGCATAAAGCGGGACGGCTATCTGTTCGTCAGGCAGCTGTTGCCGCGCGAAACGATCGCCGACCTGCGTCGGCAATGCCTCGACGTCATCGCCGCCTGCGGCTGGCTACGGCCGGACACACCGATCGAGTCCGCGATCGCCGAGCCCGGGGCCGCCTGCGTCGATCCGGACGAGAATTTCGTCGCGATGCTGAAGCGTCTCTATCGGCTCGAAGACCTCCACGCGCTCAAACATCACGCCGCGTTGATCGGGCTGTTCGAGCGCATGTTCGGCGAAGCGGTGCTGGTTCATGCCCTGGCCATTCCCAGAGCCGTATTTCCCCAACGCCCGGAATTCACCACCCCCGCCCATCAGGATTACATCCACATCCAGGGAACGCCCGAGACGTACACGGTCTGGACCCCGCTCGCCGACTGCCCGCAGGCGCTGGGCGGACTCCAGGTCGCACAAGGCTCTCATGAGGATGGGGTTCGGGACCATCGGGTGGCGAACGGCGCCGGAGCGATGGAAGTGCAGGCACCCCTGGACGGCCGCTGGGTGAGCGGCGATGTCGCCGCCGGCGACATCCTCGTCTTCCACAGTCTGACCGTCCACAAGGCGCTGCCCAATCGCACCGAGAGCCTGCGCCAATCGATCGACATGCGTTATCAGCGGGCCAGCGCACCGGTCGCGGAGGTGTCGCTCACCCCCTATGCCGGCATTTTGACTTGGGACGAAATCTATGCCGGCTGGACCTCCAACCGCTTCAAATATTACTGGAAACAACAGAATCCGACCATCGCGCCATTCGATTGGCAATATTACGAACGACGCGATCGGATGGCGTTCGAGATGGCGGAACGGGGCGAGGAGAATGCGCGCCCATCGTTGCTGCGCATCATCCAACGGGATCCGGACCCGGCGAAGCGGGACCGGGCACGGAGCTTGGTGGCCGCGCTCGACGGCGCGACCGCGCCGCCGTCCCCACCAGCCGCCTGATGCGGGGTCAAACCTGCCCTTGCGCATCAACAGGGTGGTTTGAAACTGGAGCGCGAGCTCGGCGCGCCGATTGACGACCCGGTCGTGACTTCGAGCACGTCGCGCACCCCTTTCGAGGCGTCGCGCTTGGCGTCCACGGTGATTTCGGCGCGCATGTTGTCGCCCGGGCGGACCGGCACCTCGAGGCGGAATCGGCGACAGACGCGGTTCCTCTTGCTGGCGATCAGCGTTGGTGTGCTGGCTGCGATCGTTTTTTTTCGCAGGTGCTGTTGGCGCCAGTCTATTTGGCCGCCTCTTCGGCGGGGCTTCCGGGGCGCGGTCATCGGGCCAAGACTGGTCACTCAATTCGTAAGCACCCGCTCTAGTCCAGGATATCGGTGCCGTTGGCTCTCAGCGCGGCGCCGGCCAGATAGAGCGAGCCGCAAATCAGGACCTGGGCCGGGCCGGGCTGGGCCGCGATCGCGCGCAAGGCATCCTCGAGCCCGTCGGCCACTGTCGCCTCCAGACCGAGGGCGCCGGCCGCTTGGGCCAGATCCCCCGCCGGGAGCGCGTTGGCCTCGCCGGGAACACCGAGAGTCCAAACCGCGCTTGTCAGTGGCGCCAGGGGCGCGAGGAAGGCTTCGGGGGTCTTGCGCGCCATCATCCCGAGCACCAGATAGAGCGGCCGGTCCGGCCACAGGGTGAGGGCGCTTTCGGCCAGCGCCGCCGCCGCCGCCGGGTTATGGCCGCCGTCCAGCCACAACTCCCACCGCTCGGGCAGAAGCCCGGCCAGGCGACCGTCGCCGAGCCTCTGGAGCCGCGCCGGCCACCGCGCCGCCGACACGCCCGCCGCCAACGCTTGGCGGGGGATGCGAAGCCCTTCGAAGGATTCGGCGCAGGCCACCGCCATGGCGGCATTTTCGATCTGATGCGGCCCGAATAAGGCCGGTGCCGGCAAATCGAGCCGGCCCATGGCCGAGCGATAGGCGATTCCGGCCTCGGTGGCGTGCGCGGCGTAGCTCGCGCCATAGCGAAGCAGGGGCGTGCCCCGGCGTCTGGCCTCCGCCTCGACGACCGCCATGGCGTCGGCGGGTTGGGGCCCGATCACCCCGGTCACGCCCGGCTTCAGGATCGCCGCTTTTTCGGCCGCGATATCCGTCAACTCGTCGCCCAGATAGTGCTGGTGGTCGAGCGAGATCGGGGTGATCGCGGTGAGCATGGGGGTGTCGACCATGTTGGTCGCGTCGAGCCGGCCGCCGAGACCGGTTTCCAGCAACACCACGTCGCCCGGCGCGCGCGCGAAGGCACAGAACGCGGCGGCGGTGGTGATTTCGAAGAAGGTGATCGGCTTGTCGCCGTTGGCGGCCTCGCATTCGGCCAGGATTCGTTCCAGGGCCTCGTCCTCGATCAGCCGTCCGGCCAGGCGGATGCGTTCGGTGAACCGGATCAGGTGTGGCGAGGTGTAGGCATGGACCCGATGCCCGGCCGCCTCCAGCATGGCGCGCAGAAACGCCACCACCGAGCCCTTGCCGTTGGTACCGGCGACGTGGACGACCGGCGGCAGGCGCCGTTCGGGATGATCGAGGGCGCTGAGCAGGCGCCGGATTCGGCCGAGATCGAGGTCGATCGCCCGCGGGTACAACCGCTCCAGGCGGCGGAGTACGGCATCGATGGCCACCTTGGGTTCAGGACTCGCCGCCCGGCCCTTCCAATTCCGCCGGCGGCTCCGACTCCGCCGGCCCGGTCACCATCCGTGGAATCTCCAGGCTGCTCTCGATCAGTTCGACGACCTCGGCCGAGGGCTTGGTCACGAGCAGCAGGTCCAGCAGCCGCGCCAGTCTGCTCGGCAGTTCGTGGCGATGGACGACCATATCGACCATGCCGTGATCGTGGAGATATTCCGATTTCTGGAACCCTTCGGGCAGGCTTTCGCGAAGCGTGTCGGCGATCACCCGCGGCCCTGCAAATCCGATCAGGGCGCCGGGCTCGGCGATGGTGATGTCGCCGAGCATGGCGAACGAGGCGGTCACCCCGCCGGTGGTCGGGTTGGTGAGCACCGCGATATAGGGCAGACCCGCCTCGCGCACGTCATTGACCGCGACGATGGTCCTGGGCATCTGCATCAGTGACAGAATCCCCTCCTGCATCCGCGCCCCCCCCGACGACGGGATCGCGATCAGCGGCGCGCGTTGCAGCACCGCGAGCCGGGCCGCCGCGATCAGCCCTTCGCCGACCGCCATGCCCATGGAGCCGCCCATGAACGAAAAGTCGAGCCCGCAGGCGACCACCTGGTGACCGCCGATCGCGCCATGGGCGACCAGGATCGCGTCGCTCTCGCCGCTGGCGACCTGCGCCGCGCGCAGCCGCTCCACATAACGCTTGGAGTCACGGAACTTGAGCGGATCGACCGCGACCTCGGGCAATTCGATGTTTTGGAACTGGCCGGCGTCGAACATGGTTTCGAAGCGGCGCAGGGGCGTGATGCGCATGTGGTGGTCGCAATGGGGACAGACGTTCTGGCGGGCCTCCAGGTCACGGTGAAAGATCATTTGCTCGCAGGCCGGGCACTTGTCCCACAGGTCGTCCGGAATCTGAGGCCGGTTGACCAGCGCCTGAATCTTGGGCCGGACGAAATTTGTTAGCCAGCTCATATTTAAGTTTCTCCCCGTGCCGTCCGCACCCCGTCGCCAAGTTCGCCCACCAAGGTCAAGACGCTCGTGACCGCGTCGCCACCGTTGGCCAGGGCATCCGCCACCCGATCGACCAGCGCCGTGCCGACCACCGCGGCGTCGGCGATTCGGGCGACCGCCGCGGCCTGGTCGGGAGTCTTGATGCCGAACCCGACCGCGATCGGCAAGTCGGTATGGCGGCGCAAACGCGCCACCGCGTCACCGATCGCTCCCGATGCCGCCGACCCGGCGCCGGTGATCCCGGTGATCGAGACATAATAGACGAAACCGCTGGTGTGGCGCAGCACCGCCGGCAGGCGCTTCTCGTCGGTGGTCGGCGTGGCCAGGCGGATGAAGTTCACCCCGGCGTCGAGGGCGGGCCGGCACAGTTCGTCGTCTTCCTCCGGCGGCAGGTCGACCACGATCAGGCCATCGACGCCGGCGGCCACCGCGTCGGCAAGGAACGGCGCGACGCCGTAAGCGTAGATCGGGTTGTAGTAGCCCATCAGCACGACCGGTGTCGCCTCGTCGCCGCCCCGAAACCGACCCACCATGGACAGCGTGCGTTTGAGAGTCTGCCCGGAATCGAGCGCGCGCAGACCGGCGGCCTGGATCGACGGCCCATCGGCCATCGGGTCGGTGAACGCCATGCCCAGTTCTATGATATCGGCGCCGGCGGCGGGCAGGTCTCTCAGAATCGCCATGCTCCGGTCCGCGTCCGGATCACCGGCGGTGACGAAGGTGACCAATCCGGCGCGCCCGGCTTCGGCCAGGGCGGCGAAACGGCGGCCGATCCGCCCCGGACCTGTCTCGGGACCGCTCACAGCGACACGCCCAAGGCCTCGGCGACGGTGAAGATGTCCTTGTCGCCGCGACCGCACATGTTCATGACGATGATCTGGTCGGCTGCCCTCTCGGGCGCGATTTTGGCGACATGGGCCAGGGCATGGGCCGGCTCCAGGGCCGGGATGATTCCTTCGAACCTGGAGCAGAGTTGAAAGGCGTCGAGCGCCTCGGTGTCGGTGGCCGAGACGTAGCGCACCCGGCCCTGCTCGTGAAGCCAGGCATGCTCGGGGCCGATGCCCGGATAATCCAGCCCGGCGGAAATCGAATGGGCTTCCCGGATCTGGCCGTCCGCATCCTGGAGAAGATAAGTGCGGTTGCCGTGCAGGACTCCCGGGCGCCCGGCGTTGAGCGAGGCCGCGTGGCGGCCGGTCTCGATGCCTTCGCCGCCGGCCTCGACCCCGATGATTTCGACGTCGCTCTCGTCCAGGAAGGGATGGAAAAGGCCCATGGCGTTGGAGCCGCCGCCGATGCAGGCGATCAAGGTGTCGGGCAGGCGGCCCTCCTGGGCCATGATCTGGTCGCGGACCTCGCGCCCGATCACCGACTGGAATTCGCGGACCAGTTCCGGATAGGGGTGCGGCCCGGCGACGGTGCCGATCAGATAATAGGTGCTGTCGACGTTCGTGACCCAATCGCGGAGCGCCTCGTTCATGGCGTCCTTCAGGGTCGAGGCCCCGGAAGTGACCGGCACCACCTCGGCACCGAGCAGCTTCATCCGAAACACGTTGGGTTGCTGGCGGGCGATATCGACCGCGCCCATGTAGACCACGCAGGGCAGGCCGAACAGCGC
>CAJWQN010000214.1 GCA_913045505.1 uncultured Rhodospirillaceae bacterium
ATTTCTCTCCGCCGTTGACAGCCTTCGGGGCGCACTGCCAAAACCGGACTCAAGACACTCCTCAAGCTCAGTCCGCGCCCTCGGGTAGGCCCGCCACACGCAGGCCGTCGGCCATCCGGTCGATCACGTCGTCTTCGAAGTTCCATAGCCGGTGCATGTCGGTCATGGTTTGGATCGAATAGCCCGGATACAACTCCCCGAGGGTCGCCACGGCCGCAGCCGCAGCCGCCTCTTCCGCCATGCCAAGCCGTGAAACGCGAGCTGGTATATTTTCATGTCAAATCATCGTGTTGTCAGGCCTTGGTGGGAGCGGCGTAGGAAATGGTGGACTGTCGTGAAACAAGAGGACGTTTGTATTGTAATCAGTAGGTCGCGGGTTCGAATCCTGCATCCGGCACCAATTATTTCAATGGGTTAGCGGGGATTTCTGAGAGGGTGTGGAGAGAACGAAGTTGGACAGGCGTTCCGGTTTGTCCAACTTTACGTTCTCTTGCTGGCCGTTCACTGTTCTCCGGCGTCGGCTTTTTCGCGCGTTAGACGCTTGGCGGCGGTGAGGCAAAGGTCGAGCTGATGGCCGCCGTGGCGCACCAAGGCGGCGGCGAGACCAGCCGTGCTCCGGGACCGCGGCGGCGGTGCGCGGATATTCGGTCGGCCCGGTGCGGAGCGCCGGATCGATCTGGAGCCGGTTCCGGTCGACGCGCAAGCCCCCATGGCGCAACAGGTTCACCGTATCGGGCATGACATCAGGCAGTTGCCGGTCGCCAACGGCCCCGGACAACGCTCGGCGAACGCCGCCTTGGCTTCGCGAATCTCGACAATGCGCATCGGTCGCTTCCCCTCGGTCGGCTACACTGGTGGCGCAACGCCCGAGGAGTCCAGCCCCATGCTGATCGCCCAATTCAGCGACATGCATCTGTGCGCCAGCGGCGCATTGATGTTCGGCCATGTCGACACCGCTGCCGCCTTGGGCCGCTGCGTGGCCCATGTCAACGGGCTCGCGCCCCGGCCCGATGTGGCCCTGATCACCGGCGATCTCACCTATGACGGCCAGGACGCCGAATACCGAACGCTGCGCGAATTGCTATCGGCCCTGGCCATGCCCTATTACCTGATTCCCGGCAACCACGACCATCGCGGGCGCTTGGCGCGCGCCTTCGCCGATCTCGCCTATCTGCCCCGTGACGGCGAATTCCTCCATTACGTGATCGAGGATCATCCGCTCCGCCTGATCGGACTCGACACCATCGTTCCGGGCGCGGCCGGGGGCCGGATGTGCGCGGCGCGCCTGGCTTGGCTGGAGCGGGTGCTGGACGCGCGGCCCGATGTGCCGGGCGTGATCTTCATGCATCATCCGCCATTCGCCACCGGCATCGAGGCCATGGACCGGATCGGTCTCGACGGGGCCCGGGCCTTGGCCGCGATCGTCGCCGGCCATGGCCAGATCGAACGTGTGCTGTGCGGCCATCTGCATCGCCCGATCCAGAGCCGCTGGTCCGGCACCATCGCCCAGACCGCGCCCGGGACCGCCCATCAAGTCGGGCTGGATTTGAGCCCGGGCGCGCAGGTGCGCATGATCATGGAGCCGCCGGCGGTGTTGCTTCACCAATGGCGGCCCGGTCGAGGCATGGTCAGCCACACCAGCTATATCGGCGATTATGGCGCCGCGCCGGCGATTCCGGACGACTACGCGGCCGCCAGTTGACGGCGCCGCTCAGTCGGGGTCGAACAGGCGCCGCTTGGCCTTGGCCGCGAATTCCAACGGGTTGGTCAGCGGGTCGGTCTCGGCGGCCAGGTCGCTGAGTTCGGCGCGGGCAAAATCCAGATTTGCCCTGGCCTTGCCGGCCGCCGCCTTGGCCCGCGGCCTGACCGTGTTCTCATAGACCTCGCCAGCCTTGGCCTGAACACGCGGATCGGTCGCCACCCGCTGGGCGGCATAGGTCAACAATCGCCTGAGGATCAGCATTCTCGGTGCCTCCCCAATCGGATAACAGCCCCATTATCCCCCAGCGGCGCCGATAGGAAAAGGCCGATCATAATTCTCCGGTCGTATAATGACCGATCACTGGCGATTCGGCGGGGAGGTCATGGGATGGCGAAAGGACAGGGGTTTGCGGAAACGCCCCGCGCCGGGCCCCTCGATGCCGCGGATGGTCGCGATCGCCGGCGCCAACCACCCCTGATCGGGCCGCTGGATCCGGTGTTGGCGCTCGCCCTGCCGATCCTGGCCGGCCTGGCCTGGACGGTCCCGGAACGTCTGTGGCCGGCGATCACGGCATCGCTGAAGCCGTTCCAGGTGCTCGATCTGAGCGCCCGCCCAAAGGACACCGCCCGCCGGATCGAAGCGGTCCTGGGCGAGCGCGACATCGCGATTCCGCCCCGCCGGCTGTTGGGCGTGCTGGCGCGCGAGAACCTCCGCGCCCAGCTACACCTGTTGCGGAGCCTCCGTCCCGGCGGCGGCTGGCGGCCGGTGATCGGCCTGGAGGGCACCGAGCGCATCGAGAGCGCCTTGGACCAAGGTCGGGGAGCGTTGCTATGGGTCGGGCACTTCGTCCATGCCAGCCTGGTCGTCAAGATGGCGCTGTGCCGGGCCGGCCACCGTCTCCACCATTTGAGCCGGCCGCGCCACGGCTATTCGAGTTCGCGATTGGGGATCCGTTATCTCAACGCTCTCGTCCGAGCGGCCGAGGACCGCCATCTCGCCGAGCGGGTTCCTCTGGCGGACGACAATCCGGTGGCGGCGGTGCGGACCCTGCGCCACCGGCTCGGCGACAACCGTCCGGTCTCGATCAGCGCTCGCGACGACTCCAAACACCCGTGCCGGGTTCCGTTCTTGAGCGGACATCTGGTCCTGGCCTCCGGCGCCGCCGACTTGGCCCACGCCACGGGCGCGCCGCTGCTGCCCGTGTTCTGTGTCCGCGACCAAGCCGGCTTCCGGGTCATTGTCGAGGCGCCGTTGACGGTCGATCGGGCACTGTCGCGCCGACAATCCTCGTGGCGGGTGGCGCGGGACCTCGCGGCGGCGACCGAGCGCCACGTCCTCGACCACCCGGGCCAATGGCTGGGCTGGCCGCACCTGTAGCCCGAGGCGCCGCGATTTGGAACGTTTTCCGAGTGGGTTTACCCGTATTCGGCGTGATCAAGATGGTTGATACGGAAATGGGAAGAATTGGGGAGAATTGGGGTCATCGAACTTATGGACGAGGTAGAGTTGGGGCCATTGGAGGAAGAGTTGGGGTCATTGTACTTATCGACGAACACTCCTTGGATACGATATGTCATTGCTCCAGTTTTCGTCGCTGATGAGCCTCCTTCCTGACTCGTTTGCTCGTGGCAGGACCGTAAAAATACAATGTCCCCTTAAATAAGAGTTTTCTTAAACTCCCGAAACGGCATTCCTCATGGCGAGGGCGAGGGCGAGGGCGAGGGCGAGGGCGAGGGATCTCGCGGCGCCGACCGAGCGCCAGGTTCTCGGCCACCCCGGCCAAAGCCTGGGGCGGCCGCGCCCGTGGCCCGAGGCGCCTCGGCTCAGCGGGCGCGTTTGAGGGCGGCGCTGTTGAAGTCGCGCTCGTTGAGCCCGACCTGGAGTTCGATGCTTTCGAATTCCAGGGTCGTGGTCTTGCCGGTCTGGTGATTCTCGACAAACAGCTTATGGGCGCGCCAATACTTGTCGAGATAATGCCGATAATCGGAGAAGGTCAGCGTCTTCAGCACATCGTTCTTGCGGTCGTAGAACTCGATCTTGATCGGGCGATACTCGGCTTGATCCATCCACAGAATCTGGCGGGTGTAGCCGGAATGCTCGTAGACCGGAAACTGCTCGATGACGAAGCACTGCAGATCGCCGCAAGGCTCGTCGCGGAGCCACCGATAGGTGTATTTGCTGACCTCTTGGGAGGACAGGTCCTCATAGGCGAATTCGCTGCCCATGAACGGGCCCGATTTGTTGGACGAGGAAATCCGCTTGACCCGTTTGAGGGCCGGTAAATAGAGCCATTGGTCGTCGGCTTCCACGATATGGGTGAAGCTCAGGAACGCGGTGCCCTTGATATCGCGGGGATGGTCGAACACCGTCAGGCTCTTGTCGCCCTGGCTCGGGTCCGGCACTTCCAGGGTGTTGATGCGAAGCTCGCGGGTGCTGGTCTCGCCGTGGCGGTTGCTCAGCACCATCTTGACCACCGTGGCGCTGTCGCCAAAACCGAGGTCGCGGCGGTCGGCCTCCTCGGCGATGGCCAGGCCTTTTTCCTCCGGCGTTTCGGCGACCGCCGCGCCGGCGTCGAGCGCCAGCGCCCCGATCAGGCCGGCCAGCAGCCCGCGCGCGATGCCGCTATTGCGCCGAGGCCGTCGCGACATCCGTTTGATCGACATGATCCGTCTCCTCGTCCTTTTTCTTGTCCAAGGTCATCAGCAGCGGCGGCAGCAACAGGAAGTCCAGCACCAGCGCCGCGGCGATGGCGATCGCGGTCAGCAAGCCAAGAGATTCGTTGAGCTCGAACAGCGAAAACGTCAATACGCTGAAGCCGGCGACCAGCACCACCGAGGTGACGAACAGTGCCGCGCCGACAGTGGAAAAGGCATAGCGAACCGCGTCCGCCGGCGCCAGGCCGCGCTCGCGGCGGGCGCGCAGATATTTGCTCAGGAAGTGCACGGTGTCGTCGACGATGATGCCGAGGCTGGTGGCCGCGACCACCGATGACGCGACCCCGACCTCGCCGACGAAAATCGACCAGATGCCGAACGACACCACGGCCGGGATCAGGTTGGGAACCAGGCTGATCAGGCCGAGCTTGAGGTTGCGCAACGCCGCTGTCAGCGACAGCGAGATCAACAGCAGCGCCACCATGGTGCCGATCAGCATGCCCTTGATGTTGCGCTCGGAGATGTAGGAGAACATCACGTACCCTCCGGTCGCCTGGGCGTCGGGATCGGTCGGCAGATTGCCGGCGATCCAGTCCTCGGCGCGGTCCTTGAGCGCGCGGCCGTCGCGGGTGGTTATGTTCTCGAGCGTGGCGACCACCCGCAGCGCCGACTTATCGACATTGATCTGGTTGTTGAGATCAAGGCCGTAGGGAAGCGACATTTCGAACAGCAGCAGGTATTGGGCGGCCAGGTCGCGGGCCTCCGGCAACCGATACCAGGCCCCATCGTCGCCATGCATGTTGCGGTTCAGCCGGCGCATCACGTCGGTCAGGGTCAGGACATGGACCACGCCGGGCTGCTCGCGCAGCCAAGTGCCGAAGGCATCGACGCGGGCCAGAAAATCCGGATCGTTGATCGCGCCGCTGTCGCCGGCGCCGAGCGAGAAGTTGAGCTGATAGACCCCGGACAGGTTGGCCATGGCGAAGTCGGTGTCGGCGCGGAACGGAATTCGGCTGTCGAAATAATTGACGAACTGGTCGTTGAGTTCGATCCTGGGCACCATTGCCGCCAGCACCACCACCGTGCTGGTCATGGCCAAT
>CAJWQN010000215.1 GCA_913045505.1 uncultured Rhodospirillaceae bacterium
AAGATCAAGATCGGCTCGATGGGGGTGGTGCTGCCGTGGCACGATCCGCTCAGGGTCGCCGAATAGGTGTCGATGCTCGACAACATGTCCGCCGGGCGCATGATCCTGGGCCTCGGCCGCGGCGCCGGACGGATCGAATTCGAGGGCTTCCGTGTGCCGATGGACGAAAGCCGGCCGCGCTTCGTCGAGGCCGCGCAAATGATGCTCCAGGGCCTGGAACAAGGCTATTGCGAATTCGACGGCACTTATTACAAGCAGCCACGGGTCGATATTCGCCCGGCACCGTTCAAATCCTTCAAGGGCCGGACTTACGCCGCCGCGGTATCGCCCGAATCGTCCCAGATCATGGCCGAACTCGGCATCGGGATTCTGGTGATTCCGCAGAAGCCATGGCCCGAAGTGGACAAGGAACTGAACAGCTATCGCGCCGTCTACCGGGACACCATCGGGACCGAGGTACCACCACCGATTCTGTCGGGCTGGATATTTTGCGACGAGGATGCCGGCCGCGCCGAGGAAATGGCGCGCAAATATATCGGCGATTACGTGACCTCGGTGTTGCTTCACTACGAGTTCGCCGGCAAGCACCTGGAGACCACCAAGGGCTACGAGTACTACGGCAAGATATCCGAAAAGATCGAAAAATATGGGCCTGAGGGATTCGTCGACTTCTTCCTCGGGTTGCAGGTCTGGGGACCTCCGGAACAGTGCCATGAACGGATCGTCGAATTCAGCGGCCGGCTCGGGGCCGACAGCTTCAATGGCGTGTTCAGCTATTCCGGCATGCCGTGGGAGGAGGCCGAACGAAATCTGCGCCTGTTTTCGGACACGGTGAGGCCGGAGTTGCAGCGGCTGACTGAAACCGGCGGCGGCACCGCCAAGGTGGCTTGATCCGCCGATGACAGCGGCCACCTCCGGACCGACCTCGCAGTTCTATTTCTCGCAGCGCCTCAGGCTCCATTACGTCGATTGGGGCAACCCGGACGCGCCGCCTCTGTTGCTGATTCACGGCGGCCGCGACCACTGCCGGAACTGGGACTGGATCGCCGAGGCGCTGCGCGCTGACTACCACGTCATCGCGCCCGATCTGCGTGGCCATGGCGATTCGCAATGGATGGTCGGCGGCACTTATGGGTTGGCGGAGTTCGTCTACGATATCGCCCAACTGATCGATCAGGCCGAACTCATCCCGGTCCGTATCCTCGCCCACTCGCTGGGCGGCATGATCACCCTGCAATATGCCGGGGTCTATCCGGACAAGGTCGCCAAATTGATCGCCATAGAAGGGCTCGGCCTGGCGCCGCGCCAAATCGTCAAGGCCCGAGACAAACCGATCGCCGATCGTCTCGACGGCTGGATCGGCGCCTTGCGCAAGCTCTCGGCCCGCCTGCCCCGCCGCTATTCGAGTCTCGATGACGCGGTCCGCCGGATGCGGGAGGAAAACGCCCATCTGTCGCCGGAGCAGGCCCGCCATCTCACCGTTCACGGCGTCAATCGCAACGAGGACGGCACCTATAGCTGGAAATTCGACAATTACCTGCGGGTGTTCCCGCCCCATGGCCTGTCCGAAGACGAGACCCGGGCGCTATGGGGCCGAATCACCTGCCCGACGCTTCTGGTCCGCGGCACCGAGAGCTGGGCCAGCGATCCGCTCCAGGATGGCCGGGCGGCCCATTTCCAGAACGCCCGCGTGCTCAACGTCGAGGGCGCCGGCCATTGGGTCCACCACGACCGCCTGGACCTGATGCTGGGCGAAATCCGCGCTTTCCTGGCTAACGATTCCGAGGACCAAAGGCAGGCCGGCCATGGCTAGACTCACCGGCAAACGTGCCGTCGTGACCGGGGCCGGGAGCGGCATCGGCCAGGCCAGCGCGGTCCTGTTCGCCGCCGAGGAGATGGTGGCTCGAGGTGGTGGTGCGATCGTCTGCACGGCCTCGGTCGCGACCTTGCGCGCGAACGCCGGCGGCCTGTCCAGAAGCCATCCCTTCGTGGTCAAGCGCGATCGGGTCGACTGACAGCCGAGCCGATGCCGGAGCTGCCCGATATCACGATCTATATCGAGGCGCTCGAGGCGCGCGTCCTGGGCCAGCGCCTGGACGCCGTGCGCCTGGCCAGCCCGTTCCTTCTGCGCACGGCCACCCCGCCGATCACCGCGGTCGCCGGACGGCGGGTACGGCACCTGCGCCGGATCGGCAAGCGGATCGCGATCGGTCTCGATGACGAACTGTGGCTGGTGCTTCATTTGATGATCGCGGGCCGCCTTTCCTGGCACGACGCCGGGGCCAAGCCGCCGGCCAAGCGCGGCCTGGCCGCGTTCGATTTCAGCACCGGCACTCTGATCCTCACCGAGGCGGGTTCGCGCAAGCGGGCCTCGCTTCATCTGGTCTCGGGCGCGGTGGCGCTCGATGCCCTCGATCCGGGCGGCCTGGAGGTGCTGAACGCCGATATTGACGTTTTCGGTGCCGCGCTTACGCAGGCCAACCACACGTTGAAGCGGGCGCTCACCGATCCCCGCCTGTTCAGCGGCATCGGCAACGCCTACGGCGACGAAATCCTGCACCGCGCGCGCCTGTCGCCGATCGCGATGACAGGGAAGCTCACCCGGGAGGAAATCGCGCGCTTGCATGAGGCCGTTCAGGACACCCTCCGGGCCTGGACCGACACCTTGCGTGCCGAGACGGGGAGTGGATTTCCCGGCAAGGTGACCGCGTTTCGCGACGGCATGGCGGTCCATGGCCGATACCGCAAGCCGTGTCCCGATTGTGGCACGGCCATCCAGCGAATTCGTTACGCGGCCAACGAAACCAATTATTGTCCGCGCTGCCAGACCGGCGGCAAGGTGCTCGCCGACCGTTCGCTGTCGCGCCTGCTCAAGAAGGACTGGCCGCGCACGGTCGAGGAACTCGAACAGGTCGGCCGGCCGGCGGCGGGCTGAGCACCGTGTCCGACAATTCAACAGCCCGTTCCCGGATTCCGTCGGTGGATCGGGTCATGGGGGAACCGGCGCTTGACGCCGTGATCGCCCGCCATGGCCGCGATCTGGTGGTCGCCGAGGCCCGCGCGGCGTTGGCCGAAATCCGGCAAGCGCTCGGCTCGGATGATCCTTTGGCGATGGACGACATCGTAACCACGGTGGCGGCGCGGGTCGATCGGGCGGCGCGTCCGCCCTTGGTCAGGGTGTTCAACCTCACCGGTACCGTGTTGCACACCAATTTGGGCCGCGCGCCCTTGCCCGAAGAGGCGATCGCGGCGGCGGCGGCGGCGGCCCGAGGCGCCGCCAATCTGGAATACGATCTGTCGGGAGGCAAGCGCGGCGACCGCGACCGCCATGTCGAGGCGTGGCTGTGCCGGCTCACCGGCGCCGAGGCGGCGACGGTGGTCAACAACAATGCCGCCGCCGTGTTGCTGGTGCTGAACAGCCTGGCGCTGCGCAAGCAGGTGCCGGTCTCGCGCGGCGAACTGATCGAAATCGGCGGCTCCTTTCGCCTGCCCGACATCATGGCGCGGGCGGGGTGCAAGCTGGTCGAGGTCGGCACCACCAACCGCACCCATCTCGCCGATTATGGAGATGCGATCGGCCCACGCACCGGCCTGGTGATGAAGGTCCACACCAGCAACTACGCGATCGAGGGATTCACCGCCGAGGTCGGCGAAGATCGGCTCGCCGTACTGGCCCGCGAGCGCGGCCTGCCGCTGGTCGTCGATCTGGGCAGTGGCACATTGGTGGATTTGGCGGCCCATGGCCTGCCCCACGAGGCGACCGCCGCCGAAACCCTGGCGCGCGGTGCCGACCTGGTCACCTTCAGCGGCGACAAAATGCTCGGCGGCCCTCAGGCCGGGATCATCGCCGGGCGCGCGGATCTGATCGCTCGAATCAAGCGCAATCCCATGAAACGCGCCCTGCGCCCGGACAAAATGACCCTGGCGGCCTTGGCGGCGGTACTCCGGCTCTACGGCGATCCGGATCGCCTGGCCGAACGTCTGCCGACGCTCCGCCTGCTGACCCGTCCCCAAGCGGACATCCGGGCGGTGGCGGAACGCCTGCGGCCGGCGCTCGCCAAGGCCCTCGCCGAGGGCGCCGAGGTCGCGATCATAGACTGCCAGAGCCAGATCGGCAGCGGCGCGCTGCCGGTGGCGCGGCTGGCGAGCGCGGCCCTGGCGATCCGGCCAACAGGTGGACGGCGGGGCGCCGGGCGCGCGCTGGAGCGTCTGGCGGCCGCGTTTCGGGGACTGCCGGTCCCGGTGATCGGGCGAATCGCCGATGGCCGCCTGTGCCTCGATCTCCGCTGCATGGACGACGAGGCCGCGTTCGTGGCCCAGCTTGCCAAATTGAATCTCGGGGCGGGCACGAGAGTATGATCGTCGCCACCGCCGGCCATGTCGATCACGGCAAGACGCTGCTGGTCAAGGCCCTGACCGGGATCGATACCGACCGCCTGCCGGAAGAAAAGAGCCGCGGCCTGACCATCGATCTCGGTTTCGCCTATCAGGCCCAGGACGATGGCCAGGTAATCGGGTTCGTTGACGTACCCGGACACGAACGGTTCGTCCGCAACATGCTGGCCGGAGTCAGCGTCATCGACTTGGCCCTGCTGGTGGTCGCGGCCGATGACGGGCCGATGCCGCAGACGATCGAGCATCTGGCGATCCTCGACCTGCTCGGGATCGAGGCCGGGCTGGTCGCGCTGACCAAGATCGATCGGGTCGATGACGCGCGCGCGGCCCAGGTCGCGGCCGAGATCACCGCATTGATCGCCGGCACCGGCTTGGCCGGCGCCGAAGTCTTTCCCGTCTCGAGCCTGACCGGAGACGGCATCGAACCGCTGGCCCAACACCTTGGGCATTTGGCCGGCACGATTGCCGCACGCGCTTCGGGCGGCAATTTCCGCCTGGCGATCGACCGTGCGTTCACGGTCACCGGAGCCGGCCTGGTGGTGACCGGGACGATCTTCTCGGGGACCGTCGCGATCGGTGATTCGCTAATGCTGTCGCCCGGGAGCATGCCGGTCCGGGTGCGCGGCCTTCACGCCCAGAACCGCGCCGCCAAGTCAGCGGGGGCCGGCGAGCGGTGCGCGCTCAACCTGGCCGGGGCCGATCGCGGAAAGGAGATGGTTCATCGCGGCGACTGGGTGGTCGCCGCCGACGCCAACGGCCCTACCGACCGGCTCGATGCCCGGATCAGGCTGCTGGACTCGGAACCGAGGGCGCTCCGCCATTGGACGCCGGCTCATCTGCATCTCGGCGCCGCCGACGTGACCTGCCGGGTGGCGGTGCTCGAGGACAAGGCGATCAAGCTTGGCGAATCGGGCCGGGTCCAACTGGTGCTCGATCGTCCGATCGGTGCTGTGCGCGGCGACCGGTTGATTTTGCGCGACCAGTCGGCACGGCGGACCATGGCCGGCGGCGCGGTGATCGATCCGATCTCGCCGGCGCGCGGGCGCGCCCGCCCGGC
>CAJWQN010000216.1 GCA_913045505.1 uncultured Rhodospirillaceae bacterium
ACTCGGGCAGGCTGATCGAGCGCGCGACCGGATTGAAGAAGCTGTGCAGGGTGTCGCCGATCACGGTCGGCTGCTCGTAAATCTCCTTCTGCATGAAATGGCGATGATTGCCCTTGCCGATCGCCGCCCCGGTGAGCGCGGTGACCCGCACCGGGCGCTCGACCACGGCATTCGTATGATCGTGAACGGTGACCCCGGAGCGGGTGATCTCGGCCCAGTCGCCTTCCTCGAGATAGCTGATCCTCTCGGTGAGCGGGGCCAGCGCCAGGGCGTCCGAGCCCAGATACATCTCGCCGTCGCCATAGCCGATGGCCAGCGGGCAGCCGCGCCGCGCCGCGATCAGCAAATCGTCGTCGCCGGCGAACAGAACCCCCAACGCGAAAGCCCCCTCCACCCGGCCCAGCATTTCGGCGGCCGCCGCGGCGGGGTTCGAGCCCCCCTCCAGCAGTTCGGTCACCATATGAACCACCACCTCGGTATCGGTGTCGGTTTCGAACTTGTGGCCGAGTGCCGAGAGTTCCGCCCGCAACGGCTGGAAATTCTCGATGATGCCGTTATGGACCACCGCGACCTGGTCGGTGGCATGGGGATGGGCGTTGGTGGTGTTGGGAACACCGTGGGTGGCCCAGCGGGTATGGCCGATGCCGATGGTGCCGCCGAGCGGTTGCTCATCGAGCAGTGTCGCCAGCCGGCTGAGCTTGCCTTCGGCGCGGCGGCGCTCGATCCGGCCGTCGACCAAGGTCGCGATCCCGGCGGAATCATAGCCCCGATATTCGAGCCGCTTGAGCCCGTCGATCAGCAGCGGCGCCGCGTCGGCGGTTCCGACCGCCCCGATGATTCCGCACATGGCGTTGGCCTCAGCCCTTGGCCGCTGCCAGCCGCCGTCGCAGCCGGGCCGCGCCGTCGTCCAAAATCTTCTGGGGCGCGCGGGTGATGGCGAGCCCGTCGCCGGGCACGTCGGACGAAATCACACTGCCGGCGCCGACCACGGCGCCGTCGCCGATCACCACCGGCGCCACCAGAGCCGCGTTCGAGCCGATGAACGCGCCGGCGCCGATATCGGTCGTATGCTTGGAAAAACCGTCGTAATTGCAGGTGATGGTGCCGGCGCCGATATTGGCGCCGGCGCCGATCCGTGCATCGCCGATATAGGTCAGGTGGTTGACCTTGGCGCCGGCTTCGACGATTGCCGCCTTGGCCTCGACGAAATTGCCGATCCTCGCCGCTTCGCCGACATCGGCGCCGGGGCGAAGCCGGGCAAACGGCCCGATCTGGGCGCGATCCGCGATCCGCGCCCCTTCGAGATGGCTGAACGGGCGAATCTGGACCTCGTCGCCGACGATGACGCCCGGCCCGAACACCACGTTGGGGCCGACCGTGACGTCGCGCCCGAGCCGGGTGTCGAAACTGAACCAGGTGGTGGCGGGGTCGATCAGGGTCGCGCCCTCGGCCATGGCGCGGGCGCGCAGGCGGTCTTGCATCACCGCCTCGGCTTGGGCCAGATCGGACCGGGAGTTCACGCCCAGGAGTTCGGATTCCGCGGCCTCGATCGCGGCGCAGACGCGGCCGTCGCTCCGCGCCATGGCGACGATATCGGTCAGGTAGTATTCGCCCCTGGCGTTGGCGTTGTCGATCCGGTCGAGCAGGCCGAACAGGGCCGCGCCGTCGATCGCCATGACCCCGGAATTGCACAGATCGATCGCCCGGACGGCGGCATCGGCGTCGCGGTACTCGACGATCGCCTCCAGGCCGCCGGAGTCGCCCACCACCAGGCGCCCGTACTCGCCGGCGTCGGCCGGGCGAAAGCCGAGGACCACCACCGCCGGCGAATCGGCCGCGCGTCGCCGGGCGACCATGCCATGAAGGGTATCGGCCGTGATCAACGGGGTATCACCGTAAAGCACCATGACGTCGCCGGCGAAATCCGCCAGCGCCGCGCGCGCTTGGGCAACCGCGTGTCCGGTGCCGTGTTGGAGATCCTGAATCACGCAGGCATGGGGTGCCACCGCTTCGCCAACCGACTCCATGCCCGGGCCGATCACCACCACCACCCGTCCGGGCGACAGGGCCGCAAGCGTGTCGAGCAGATGGTCGATCATGGCCCGCCCGGCCAGCGGATGGAGCACCTTCGGCAGGTCCGATTTCATCCGCGTGCCCTTGCCGGCGGCCAGGACCACCGCCGCGATGCCGGCATCGCCGCGTTCGGGCCTTTGAGTCTCACTCATGGCAATAGGGTATAAGTAGAGCGTTCGCGCCGCGCAAGCACGCGGCCGCCAACCACGGGAATTCGGGGCCAATGGCGAATCCGCCCGCCGCCGTCGTTTTCGACCTCGACGGCACGCTGCTCGACACCGCCCCGGACCTCGCCGGCGCGCTCAACCGGCTGCTGGCGGATGAAGGTCTGCCGCCGCTGGCCTTGGGCACGGTCAGAGAGATCGTCGGCGAAGGCGCGGTGCGGATGATCGAGCGCGGCCTCGCCGCCGCCGGAGCCGCGACCGACGGCCCGCTGGATGCGGACCTGCGCCGGCGTTTTCTCGACCATTACCGGGCCTGCATGACCGAGCGGACGCGGCCGTTTCCGGGGGCGGTCCGGGCGCTGGAGGAATTGTCGGCGAAAGGGCGGCCGCTGGCCATATGCACCAACAAATCCCACGGCTTCAGCGCCGCGATCCTGGCCGAGCTCGGCCTCGAGAAGTTCTTCGGCGCCCTGATCGGCGGCGACAGTCTGGCCACCAACAAACCCGACCCGGCGCCGCTCCATGCCGCCATCGCGGGCGTCGGCGGCACGCCGGAGCGGGCGGTGATGATAGGCGACTCGATCACCGACGTGGGTGCCGCGCGGGCCGCCGGCGTGCCGGTGATCGTGGTCTCGTTCGGCTATACCAGCATCGCCCCGCGCGCGCTCGGCGCCGATGCGGTGATCGATCACTTCGACGAACTGCTCCCGGCCCTGGCCGCGATCGAGGGGTGAACCGACGGCCGGTAGCCGGCCGCCAAGGCGCGCGCGCTCGATCGCGGAGTCAGCAATTCAGCCGTGACGGCGCGCGGGCGGTCAATGGCCTGGTGGTAGCCCTCCGGCGCCCAGGCGTGGAGGGCCGCGCCCCGGACCAGCCAGCAAATCCCGGGGTGGTTCGCAAGTCGGACGAAGGCGCCATCCGCCACTTCGTCGAGCGGCGCCGCGATCGTGACCTTGGCGCGGTCGCGGCGCACCCGCTCTTGGTGAAGCTGGCGATCGACGATCGCGATCGGCGGACGCGGTCCGGAATGATCGGGCCGGTTGGCGCGCAGCCAACAGGCCACGAAGCGGTTGAAATCGGCGCGCCGGCACTCGCCACAGGGACGATGGCCCGCGGCCAGGGCGGTCGCCTCGTCGAGAAAAAACAGCTCGGTATAGCGTCTCGGCGTCATGACCTGGCGGTGCCGGCCCTTGAACTCCAGCCGGCAGGTGATCCAGGCCTTGGTCCGCCAGCGACTGACACCCAGGGTCCGAGCGCCATCGTGGAGGGCGCCGCCGCGGTTGCCCATCATCTCCCCGCGCGCCGGCGTCGCGATGATGTCACCGGCGGGCGTCACCCGATTTTGAAGCGCCACCCGATCGCTAACCGCCATCCGCGGCCGCGGCGCGCGCCCTCTCGCGCGCGATCAGGGCCTGCTTGCGCTCCAGACCCCAGCGATAGCCGCCGAGCCCGCCATCGGCGCGGACCGCCCGATGGCAGGGCACCACCAGCGAGACCGGATTGGCCGCGCAGGCGCCGCCGACGGCGCGGGCCGCGCCCGGACTGCCGATCGCGTCGGCGATGTCGCCGTAGCTGCGGACCGCGCCGGCCGGGATCGCTTGCAGCGCTTGCCAGACCCGCATCTGAAAGGCGCTGGCCCGGACATCCAGAGGCAGCGCGTCATGGGGCACCTGGCCGGTGATCTGGCCCAGCACCGCGGCCACCCAGGCGCCGAGCGCGTCGTCGTCCCGGCGCCGCTCGGCTTCGGGAAACTCGGCTTGCAACTCTTCGGCAAGGTCGGCGTCGTCGGCGCCCAGATAGACCGCGCATACGCCGCGCTCGGTCGCCGCCACCAGCAGCCGGTCGAGGGGCGAATCGACGATCGCGAATCGGATCGCCGCGCCGCGGCCGCCACGGGCATAGGTGGCGGGTGTCATGCCGAGCCCGGCGGCGCGGCCCTCATAGACCCGGCTGGGCGATCCGTAACCGGCCTCGTAGAGGGCGCCGGCGATATCGTCGCCGGCGCGGAGCGCGCTCTTGAACCGCTGGCGTTTCAAGATTTCGCCGTAACGCTTGGGACTGACGCCGACGACACGCCGGAATTGGCGGTGCAAGTGGCTGGAACTGCACCCGAGCTCATGGGCGAGGGCGCTCAGGCTCGGCGGAGTCTCGGGCCCGGCCTCGATCGCGACGAGGGCGCGGCGGACCAGTTCGAGGCGGCCGTCGCGGGCTTCGGCCTCGGGTCGGCAGCGCCGACACGGCCGATACCCGGCCCGCGCCGCCGCCGCCGGCGTGGCGAAGAACACCGCGTTGGCGCGCTTGGGCCGACGGCTCGGGCAGGATGGCCGGCAATAGATGCCGGTCGAGGTGACGGCGTAGACCAGCCGGTCGTCGAACCTGGGATCACGGGCAGCCACGACCCGCCACTTGTCGTCGTCGCTGAGCATCGCGTCAGCAACGAGCGGGGCATCATTGAGTTCCGTATGAGCCATGGTCCGGTTATCGCCCACAATGGAGAAGCAATCTATCCGATCCTTGTCCGCGAATCCCGACATGCCGGCGGGCGCTTGACAGCCAAACGGCGCCCCCTTAAATCAAGCGGTCCCGTGGACCCTGGGCGGGCGCGTAGCTCAGCGGGAGAGCACCGTCTTCACACGGCGGGGGTCGCTGGTTCAAACCCAGCCGCGCCCACCAATTAAATCAATAAGTTAGAAGAAACTTCAAAAGCGCCAAAAATGTCGGCACGGCGACGGGGCAACGTCTGGGGCAACAAATGCCGATATACACCCGTGGCGCCTCAGCGGCCGATTTTTTGGATTCCGGGTATAAATCCGCGGGCAACGAGTATGGCCTCGCAGCGTAGGCTGGCGCAGTATTCTAATCAGCCCGCCGGCGTAGCCTGTGCATCCCTCTCCGCCACCCTCGCCGCAATCCACTCATCAACCTCGGCCTCAATCCAGCCGACCGCATTCGGTCCAAGCTTGATCCGCCTAGGAAACTTTCCAGCTTTCTCCAAGCGACCAATGTGCATCGCGCTGTAGCCGACTTTCTTAACCAATTCACGCTTTCGAACAACGCGCATCATGATCTCCGGGCTAGCCCGGATATCTCACAGAGGCGTAAATAATGCTCCTGTGGGGCGGGAGGTGGCGGGAGGTTGGGGTGCGGACAAGAGAACCCGCCCGGCGGTGCCGGTTGGTCTGGTCTGGTCTGGATCCTCTGCTGTTGACGT
>CAJWQN010000217.1 GCA_913045505.1 uncultured Rhodospirillaceae bacterium
GATGTGTTTGAAGACCCACAGGTGCGCCGTCTCGACAACTTCTTCGAGGTCGAGCACCCGCAGGAAGATAAAGTCACGGGGATCCGCCGGCCGGTCTGGTTCGACGGCGGCTGGCTCAAGACGCCGATCCTCGATCGGGCGCGCTTGAGGCCAGGCGCGGTGATCGAGGGTCCGGCCATCGTCACCCAGCTCGACTGCACCACCGTCATCGAGCCCGCCAACCGCGCCACCGTCGATGCCCTGGCCAATTTGAGGATCGAGATTCAGCCGTGACCGAGATCGACCCGGTCACCCTGGCGGTGATTCAGAACGGCCTGCAGCAGGTCTGCGACGAGATGGACCTGGCATTCGTGCGCGCCGCGTTCAGCCCGGTGATCTCGGAAGCGCTCGACCGCTCCGACGGCATTTACGACAAGGACACCGGCGCCCTCGTCGCCCAGGGCGAACTCGGTCTGCCGGTGTTCGTCGGCGCCATGCAATTCTCGACCCAGGCGGTGATCGAGCGCGCCCGAGACATCCGCCCCGGCGATATGTACATCGTCAACGACCCCTATCTGGGCGGCACCCATCTGATGGACGTGAAGTTCGCCAAGCCGTTCTTCTTTAGGGGCGAACTGTTCGCCTGGCTCGCCAACACAGGCCACTGGCCCGATACCGGCGGCGCCGTGCCCGGCGGTTTTTCCGCCACCGCGACCGAGGTCGAACAGGAGGGCCTGCGCCTGCCCCCGGTCAAGCTCTACAAGGAAGGCGAGATCGACGACGAGATTCTGTCGATCATCCTCTCCAACATCCGCATCGCCGAGGAGCGAATCGGTGACATCAAGGCCCAGGCGGCGGCGCTGGCGGTGGGCGAGTCGCGGCTCACCGCGCTGCTCGATCGCTGGGGCCCGGGCTTGATCAACGCCGCCATCGCCGAACTGCGCGTCCGCGCCGAGCGCCAGATGCGCGCCGAAATCGCGACCATTCCCGATGGCGTCTATCGGGGCCGGGCCGTGGTCGATTCAGACGGCGTGGTCGATGAGCCGCTCGAGATTGCGATGGCCGTGACCAAACGGGGGAGCGACCTCTGCTTCGACATGGCCGGCTCCAGCCCGCCCTGCGCCGGGCCCATGAACAGCGTGCTCGCGACCACCAAATCCTCGATCTATCTGGCGATCAAGCATGTCTTTCCCGATGTGCCGATCAACGCCGGCACCTTCGCGCCGCTTCATATAAGGGACCCGGACGGGACATTCCTCCATGCCCGCTATCCGCGCCCGGTCTCGGGCTGCGCGGCCGAGGTCAGCCAGCGCATCGCCGAGGCGGTGTTCGATGCCTTGGCCAAGGCGATCCCCGAGCGCCTGTTCGCCGCGCCGGCCGGAACCTCGGGCAATTTCGCCGTCGGCGGCTATGACCCGGCCCACGCGCGGGCCTATGTCATGTACGTGATCTCCGGCGGCGGCTATGGCGGCTCCGAGTCCGGCGACGGCCTGACCAATGGTTGCTCGACCATCGGCATTTCCAAGTCCCAGCCGATCGAGGTCCTGGAGCAGCGCTATCCGGTGCTGTTCGAGGAATATTCCTTGCACGAGGGTTCGGGCGGCGCCGGGGCGGCGCGCGGCGGCTTCGGAGTCACCTACAAGATGACGCTCAGGCGCGGCCAGGCGCGGGCGTCGATGGTGATGGATCACGGCCGCGTGGGACCCAACGGCGCCCTGGGCGGCGCCGAGGGCGGGCGCAACAAGGTCGTCGTCGAGCGCGCCGGCGGCCGTTATGTTCCGACCCATCTGTCGAAGGATCAGGACATCGCCCTGGCGCCGGGGGATTCGGTCACGGTCTCGACTCCGGGCGGCGGCGGCTGGGGCTCACCGTTCGCGCGCGAGGCGCATGCGGTCGCCCGCGACGTGGCGCTCGGCTATTACACGCCCGAGGACGCGGCGGCCCTGTTCGGCGTCGCCCTCGCCGGCACCCCGCCAACCCCGGACGCCGCCGCCACCGCCATCCTCCGCCGACGAAAAGCGGCCGAGTAACGCCACCATCATCGGGGGCGGCCCTGGCGCGGAAGAAATATCGCCGATTCAGACCCGAGGCGCACCGAACCTCGGTCGGATATCCGGGCTAGACGGTTCCGTCGCTGTCGGGGAAGACCGAATCGAGCAGGCGCCAGTCGCGCTTGGCGGAGGGAGCGGAAGCGTTCCAGTCCGGGTAGGTGTTCATGGTGTCGGGCACCTGGGCCGGCCACCAGCAGGGGTCGGAGCAGCCGTAGAGGTCGGCCTCCATCGGCTGGCAGAGGCTGGCGACGCCACCCCAGGGATCGACCTCCCAGCCCGGATCGAGGGTCGCCGAGCAGCCCGCGATCACGGTCTGCATCATCACCACTTCCTCGGCGCGGCCTTCGTCGAGCGCGGCCGCGACATGTTCCGCCTTGGCGTTCATGGCTTCGAGGTGCTTCATTTCATGGCCCTCCGTGGCTCCAGATGGTCGGTGAAGAACGCCGGGTTTCGAGCCCGAATCCGGGCATAGGCGGCGATTCCGTAATCGACCCAATCGCGCATCAGATCGCAGTAGTGATAGGTCGGGTGATGGGGATCATGATAACGCGCGTAACTTTCATGATAGCAGCCGCCCGAGCACAAATTGCGGATGCGGCAAGTGTCGCATGTTTCGCCCGCGCGGTCGAGCCGAGATTCGAGGAACTGGCCGAGCCGGTCTTTCGCGATTCCCTCCGCCACGGTGCCGAACAGCGGCACGTCCGAGCCGGTAAACCGGTGGCACAAATTGAGGCCGCCCCGGGTGTCCACCGCCAGCAGTCCGAGCCCGGCGCCGCACGGCAACGCCTTGCTCATGCCCTCGGACAGATCGGTCATCAACTGGTGCATGTTCGAGAAGCCGATATTGCGGCCCGCGATCGCGGCGTCGGTGTAGCGCTCGGCCAGCGCTTTCATGTTGGCGAACAATTCGGCCAGGTCGTCGCCGTTCAGCTTGAACGGGTCCGCCTCGCCCGAGGTGACCGGCGAGAATCCGACCTCGTGAAAGCCGAGCTCGTTGATCAGATGGTCCCAGATCGTCGCGACGTCGGTCACGCCCGCGGTCAGCGTCACCCGCGCGCCGACCGGCCGTGACCGGTAGCGGGAAAGCAGCAGCCCGACCTTGGCGGCGACCGTGTCATAAGTGCCCTTGCCGCCGACCGTGCGCCGGTTGCGGTCGTGGATCGCCTTGGGGCCGTCCATGCTCACGGTGAGCCCGAAGCGGTGGTCGTCGAACCAGTCGATCAGGGCGGCGTCGAGCAGGGTCGCGTTGGTGGTGAGGGTGAAATCGACCTGTTTGGAGAGTTCGGCCGCACGGCCCTCGGCATAGGCCACCACCTCGCGGATCAGGGCCATGTTGCTCAGCGGCTCGCCGCCGAAAAACACGATGTTGAAACGGCCGCGTTGGGCGCCCTCGGCAAGCAGCAGCTCGACCCCTTGGCGGGCGGTCTCGAAGCTCATCTTGTCGCCCCTCGCGGGGGTCTCCAGGTCTTCCTTGTAGCAATAGCCGCAGCTCAGATTGCACCCGGTGTTGGTGTTGAGGACGATGGTCGAGAGCGGGAAGTTCTCGATTTTCACCGGCTTCCGGCCCGGCCACGCCGCCCGGCCATCGCTGACCACGTCGAGGGTGATGAGTTCCTCGAGCGCAACGACCACGGCGTCGGCGGGGTGACGGCCGTCGAACCGGCGGCGGACGTCATCGGTGGTGACGCTCGGAAGGTCGTCGAACAGATCCAGGATGTCGCCACTGACCTCGTCGAGCGCGAACAGGCCGCTGGTCGGGATATGAAACATCATCCGCCGGCCATCGACCGCGACCCGATGCAGGTTGTGGGGAACCAGCGTCAATGCGCTCACCCGCCCGCTCCCGTCCTTCGCCGTCGCCCGTGCCGGCACCCGCCGGACCCGATCAGCGGATCGGCGGGTCGTTCCAACGCTGGACGGTGACCACCAATTGGCCCTCGCCGCTATGCTTGGCGCCGTCGTCGTCGATGGTGCCGACGATCTTGAGATTGCCGGCGTTGTTGGTGCTGAACGGACGTTCCGGGTTCAGCCCGGCGACCGCCGGGGTAAAGGCACCGGTGGCCGCATCGACGCGCCCGGCATACTTCACGTCATCCAACGCGGCGGCGGCCTCATCGAACGGCTGCACCTCCCAGACCGCCGGCATGGCGCCGATTCTCAAATCGTCGTCCGTACCGGGCTCGTCGTCGGCGCCGTTGGCGTATGCGACCGCATCGAACATCGCCTGCTGGCGGGCGCGGCTGCCACCGCCGCCGCCGACCCGGGCGATCGCGAAGGCGGGCTCGACACGCACCGAGTCGACTCCGGCATAGACGGTCAACATCCGCTCCGCGATCGCCCCGCCGACACCAACCGGGCGCGCGCCCGCGCGGGCATCGGCGGCGGCCTGGGCGATCACGGTCACGGTACTGTCGCTGACCGCGACCACGTCAACGACCTTGATCCCACCGCCCAGATCGACCCGCCCGGCCAGGCCGGTGCCGTGTATCGAAATCGTCCGCTTGGTGCCGGCCTTGATGTAGGGCGGCTCCACCGCCATCACCTCGGCATGGCCGTCGCGGACGCGCACGGCGCGGAAATCGACCCCGATCTCGTCGGCGTCGGCGCGCATCGAACGACCGGTGATGGTGTTGCCGTCCGCCGACACCGCGCCGATCTCCAGGTTCTGGCCGCCGGTCGGCAGATTGAGCCGCTGGCGGAATTCGTAGCCGGTATAGAGAATCGCGTTGCCCGCCG
This sequence comes from uncultured Rhodospirillaceae bacterium, assembly GCA_913045505.1. Lineage (GTDB taxonomy): Bacteria > Pseudomonadota > Alphaproteobacteria > UBA7887 > UBA7887 > CAJWQN01. The sequence goes on from CAJWQN010000217.1 coordinate 4,767, forward strand.
CGACCTGGGCCCGACCGGCCGCCAGCACCATCCGCGTGTTGGTCGCATAACTGTCGCTCCCGGTGGCCGACAGGGTGGCGATGCCATGGCGGAAACCGAGGCCGGGGCCACGGGCGATAATCCGCCATTCGCCGGCCAGGTTCGGGGCCGGGCGCGTGCGCCAGGCGGTCCAGGCGCTGGAGCCGAGCGGGAATTGCTCGGCCAGCCAGTCGGTCGTGGCGGTGGTCGCGATCTCGAACCATTCCCGATCGCGGCCCAGAAACTGATACTCGGTGGTCGGCCACTGGCCGAGGTGGAAATGGATGTGAAGCAGCCATTCGTCGCGCGTGCGCCGCTGCAGGGCGCCGCGGGCGCCGGAATGGCAGCGCCCACACATCTGGGTGTAGTCGTCGGGGAAACTCTCGACCACGCTCGGCTGGCGCTCGAGTATGTAGCGGTAGGGCGCGGCCTCCTCCGGTGCCAGGCCCTGGGTATCGGACAGATACTTGACCAGGACCCGGCGGTCGGCGGGCGCCACCTCGACCCCGTGCATGATGCCCATCCGCACGATCGTCATCAGCCAGCCCTCGGGCGTCTTGCGCTGGTGAGCGATGCGGGTGAGGCCGCCGCCGACGCGGTCGTGGCAGGCGCCGCACCAG
>CAJWQN010000218.1 GCA_913045505.1 uncultured Rhodospirillaceae bacterium
TCGGCTTGTGTGGTATTCCCGAGAATCTGATCCTGGCGCTGCGCGAATCCGAGGTTCGGGACATCACCGTGATCAGCAACAATTGCGGGGTCGACGATTTCGGCCTCGGCCTGTTGCTGCAAACGCGCCAGATCAAGAAGATGATCTCGTCCTATGTCGGCGAGAACAAGACCTTCGAGAAGCAGTATCTGGACGGTGAACTGGAGCTCGAATTCAACCCCCAAGGAACCCTCGCCGAGCGTATCCGTGCCGGCGGCGCCGGAATCCCCGCGTTCTACACCCGGACCGGGGTCGGCACTGTGGTCGCCGACGGCAAGGAAGTCCGCGAATTCGGCGGCGAGGCCTATGTCATGGAAACCGGGCTCATCGCCGATCTCGCCATCGTCAAGGCCTGGAAAGGTGACCACGACGGCAATCTCGTCTATCGCAAGACCGCGCGCAATTTCAACCCGCCGATGGCGACCGCCGGGCGGGTGACCGTGGCCGAGGTCGAGCACCTGGTCCCGCTCGGCGATCTGGATCCGGACCAGGTCCACACCCCCGGGGTGTTCGTCCAGCGCATATTCCAGGGTGCGATATTCGAGAAGCGGATTGAACGGCGCACCGTGCGCGCCTGAAGGAGGAGTCCCAGATGCCCTGGACCCGCGAGCAAATGTGCCGCCGCGCCGCCGGCTGGCTTCGCGACGGCTATTACGTCAACCTCGGTATCGGCATGCCCACCGAGGTCGCCAACTACGTGCCCGAGGGTATCCGGGTCAATCTGCAAAGCGAGAACGGCATGCTCGGCATGGGGCCGTTCCCGACCGAGAACGAGGTTGACGCCGATTTGATCAACGCCGGCAAGCAGACCGTGTCGGAACTGCCCGAGTCGGTTTATTTCGACAGCGCCGAATCCTTCGCGATGATCCGTGGCGGCCATATCGATCTGTCGATCCTGGGCGCGCTCCAGGTCGCGGCCAACGGGGATCTGGCCAACTGGATGATCCCCGGCAAGATGGTCAAGGGCATGGGCGGCGCCATGGATTTGGTCGCCGGGGTCAAGCGCGTGGTGGTGTTGATGGACCACAACGCCAAGGACGGCGGCGCCAAATTGCTCCGCCAATGCACCCTGCCGCTCACCGGCCAGGGCGTGGTCGACTTGGTGATCACCGATCTCGGTGTGTTCGAAATTGCCGACGGCGCCATGACGTTGACCGAAATCGCCGAGGGCGTCAGCCTCGACGAACTCCGGGCCCGCACCGAGGCCGAATTCAGCCACTAGGGGACCGTCCGCCGGCGGTCCCGAATCCGTGGGTTTCGATCGAAATGGTGAGTCGTGATGGGTGACAAGCATGGCCTCGAGGTGCTCTTGGTCGAGGACGACGAGATTCACAAGAAATTCGAGGTCGACATCCTCGAGCGAATCTACGGCGACGGACTCGACGTGACCTGGGCGCGGACCGCCGCCGAGGCTCGCCGGGAGCTGATTTCGCGGCGTTTCGATGTGTGCCTGATGGATTACATCCTCGAAGGCGCCGATGCCGGCGACATATTGTTCGACATCGATCCCTTCGAGAACCCGACCCCGGTGATCGTGGTCAGCGCGTTCGACGATATCGGTTTCGACAAGAAGGTGCTGGCCCGGGGCGCCGAGGATTATCTGATCAAGGGCCGATTTCTGGACAGTGATCTGGAGCGGGCGATTCACTACGCCATGTCCCGGCGCCAAAGGTTCGAGGCCCTCAAGATGATGGCGGTCTACGACGCCGTGACCGGCTTGCCCAACCGGTTCCTGTTCGAGGACCGATTGCAGAAAGCGGTCGAGATGTCCGGCCGCGGCAACACCAAGATCGGCATCGGCGCGGTCGATCTGGACGATTTCAAGGTGGTCAACGACAGCTATGGGCATTTGGCCGGCGATCATGTGCTGAGAACCGTCGCCGGGCGAATCGAGGGTTTGATCCGGAGCTGCGACACGGTGAGCCGGGCTGGTGGAGACGAGTTCCTGATCATCGCCGTGGATGTGGGCGACCAGGACGACACCATGCATATCGCTGAAAAGGTGATCGCCGCGGTCGCGGCGCCGATCGACTATGAGGGCCGGTCGATCAAGATTTCGTGCAGCGCCGGGGTCGCCGTGTTCCCGGACGATTCGGGCGACATCAAGGATATCCTCCGGCAGGCCGACCAGGCGATGTACCGAGCCAAAGGCCAGGGCGGCAACCGAGCCTCGTGGTAAGCCACCGGATCCGCCGCCCCGCGGTCAATCGCGCCCGGTGGTGACCACCACCTTGCCGGTCGCGGTGCGCCCGGTGATCAGGGCCAAAGCCTCCGTTGCCCGTTCCAGCGGCAACCGGTGCGAGACGTGGGGGGCGAATTTCTTGTCGGTATACCAGCCGAGCAGGGTCTCGAACGAGGCCCGCACCACCGCCGGATCGCGCTTGGCGTAGGCGCCCCAGAACAGACCCACCGCGGCACAATTCTTGAGCAACAGGTAGTTGGCCGGAATCCGCGGGATGGTACCGCTGGCGAAACCGATGACGATCAGCCGCCCCTCCCAATTGATGCAGCGCAACGCCTCGCCCAGCGCATCGCCGCCGACCGGGTCGTAAATCACGTCGGCGCCGCCGCACATTTCCTTGACCTTTTCGCGTAGATTTTCCTTGGTGTAATCGATCAGAAGGTCGGCGCCGTGGGCCTTGGCGACGGCCAGTTTTTCGGGCGAGGACGCGGCGGCGATCACTCTCGCGCCCATGATCTTGCCGATTTCGACCGCGCTCAGGCCGACGCCACCGGCGGCGCCGAGCACCAGCAGCACCTCGCCGGGGCGGAGCCGGGCGCGGCGGTCGAGCGCGACATGGGAAGTGCCGTAGACCACCGGGAACGCGGCGCCGGAGACGAAATCCATCGAATCGGGCATGGGCACGACACGGGCGGCCTCGACCACCGCCTGCTCGGCCAGGCCGCCGTAACTCATCATGCCGATCACCCGATCGCCGGGCGCGCAGGTCTCCACCCCGGCGCCGCATTCGGATACCACGCCGGCGACTTCCATGCCCGGCGCGAACGGCGGTGTCGGCTTGACCTGATACTTGCCCTGAATGATCAGTGAATCGGCGAAGTTGAGACCGCAGGCGTGGACGTCGACGCGCACCGTGCCGGGCTCGAGATCCGGCGGCGCCACCGCTTCGAGAACCAGATCCGCGGGATCGCCGAACTGCTTGCAAATCACTGCGCGCACCGCTTAATTCTCCTCTGATGACATGTGCCGATGGGGCGCCCTCGGGGCGCCTGAACGCGGCGGGATCATAAGGCCAAGATGGCCGGAGAACCAGGTGAGCGCAGGCGCGGCGGAGACCGAGGCGGTTGCCCAAGTCCGGGGCTATTTCGGAATCGGTGTCGAGGGCATTTCCAAGCCGATGAATCTGGGCAATCTGGTGCGCTCGGCTCACGCTTTCGGCGCAGGTTTCGCATTCACCATCGGTGCCGACCCGCGGTCTTTCGGCGCGAAGTCGGACACCTCGGCGAGCCCCGACAGTATGCCGGTCTACCGTTACGACAGGGTCGATGATCTGGAGTTGCCCGAGGGCTGTACCCTGGTCGGGGTCGAGCTGCTGGACTCGGCGATCGAACTGCCCAGTTTTCGCCATCCGCGCCGGGCCGCCTATGTGCTGGGCCCGGAGCGGGGCCAGTTGAGCGATGCCCTGCGCGCCCGATGCCGGTTCGTGGTCCGGATTCCGACCCGGTTCTGCATCAATCTGGCCACCGCCGGCGCGGTACTGATGTACGACCGGATGCTCAGCCTGGGCAAATTCGCCGAACGGCCGGTGACACCCCATGGTGGCTCGGTTCCACACCCGAACCATGTCTTCGGGGCGCCCCGCCAACGGACCCGCGATTCCGGCGCGCCTTGAATCCGAGCCGCCGCGCGTGCCGGGCAGGCTGGTCATGGGGACCTGGGATTGCTATGTCCTGGACCATGATCAAGAGCCTTTTCGGGACTGTCGCAGCTCATGGACGGCGGGTCGTGCTCGGGACCATGATCGCCGCCCTCGGCGTCGGATGGGCCGGAGTGGTGGCCGCCGCCGACGGCGATCAGGTGCTGGGCCGGTTCAAGGATTGGACGACGGTCACTTTTGTCGAGGACGGCATCGAGGTGTGCTACATCGTCAGCCAGCCGAAGAAAAGCGAGGGCGACTACACAAAACGTGGCGCGGCCTATGTCCAGGTGACGCGCCGCGGCCCATCGGCCAGCGACGTGGTCAGCTTCGAGGCCGGATACCCGTTCCGCGCCGAGGTCGAAGTGGTGGTCGAGATCGACAACAAGACGTTCAAACTGTTTGGCCATGGCGAGACCGCCTGGGCCTACGGTGAGGACGGCGACCGGGAAATGGTCTCGGCGATGCGATCCGGCAAACGGATGACCGTGCGTGGCGTCTCCCAGCGCGGCACCAAGACCACCGACCGCTATTCGCTGTTCGGATTCACCAAGGCCCACAAAACCATGGTCGAAGAATGCGGATAGGCCGTCGCGGCGGTTTGAGGGCGGGGTCATGAGCGCGGTCGAATTCCGCGTCCTGCCCGAGCCGGAGGCCGGTCCACCACCGGGCGAAGTGGCATCGGACCGGCCGAACCTGATCGGTCTGACCGTGACCGAACTGGCCGAGGTGATCGCGGCCGTGGCCGCGCCGCCGTTTCGTGCCAAGCAGCTTTGGCACTGGCTCTATTATCGGGGCGCGCGCGCGTTCGACGACATGGAAACATTGCCCAAGGCGCTCCGCGCCGAGCTCGGCCGGCGCGCCCGGATCGATCGGCCGACGATCGCGGCCCAACAGCGGTCCGAGGACGGCGCCCGCAAGTGGCTGCTTGGCCTAGATGACGGGCGCGAGGTCGAATGCGTCCATATTCCCGAGCCCGATCGGGGCGCGCTCTGCGTCTCCTCCCAGGTCGGTTGTACGCTCAACTGCCGCTTCTGCCATACCGGCACCCAGAAACTGGTCCGCAATCTGAGCGCCGGCGAGATCGTCGGCCAATTGCTGTTGGCCCGCGACGCCCTGGGCGAGTGGCCGTCGCCCAAGTTCGGCCGGATGATCTCGAACGTGGTCATGATGGGCATGGGCGAGCCGCTCTACAATTACGACAACGTCGCCAAGGCGCTCGGGATCTTCATGGACGGCGCCGGCATCGCCCTGTCGCGGCGCCGGATTACCCTGTCCACCGCCGGCGTGGTGCCGATGATCGCGCGCTCGGGGCGCGAACTCGGCGTCAACCTGGCGATTTCCCTCCATGCGGTGGAGGATCGGTTGCGCGACGAACTGGTGCCGCTCAATCGCAAATACCCGATCGGTGAACTGCTTGCCGCCTGCCGCGCCTACCCGGCGGCCCGCAACGCCCGCCGCATCACCTTCGAGTAC
>CAJWQN010000219.1 GCA_913045505.1 uncultured Rhodospirillaceae bacterium
CACGGTGGCGGTGTATTTCCAAGCGGCGGCGGTGATCACCACCCTGGTGCTGCTGGGCCAGGTGCTGGAGTTGCGAGCGCGGAGCCGCACCGGCGACGCGATCCGCGCTTTGCTGGACCTGGCACCCAAAACCGCGCGTCTGCTGGCCGAGGACGGAACCGAGACCGATATCGCGCTCGATCGAGTGCGCCCCGGCGACCGGCTGCGGGTTCGCCCGGGCGAGACGGTGCCGGCGGACGGCATTGTGATCGAGGGGATGAGCGCGGTCGATGAATCCATGATCACCGGCGAGCCGATGCCGGTGTCCAAGCGTCCCGGCGACAAGGTCACCGGCGCCACGGTCAACGGCGCCGGCGGTTTCGTGGTCGAGGCCGAGCGCGTCGGCGCCGACACCCTGCTCGCCCAGATCGTTCGCATGGTCGGGGAAGCGCAGCGCAGCCGGGCACCGATCCAGCGCCTCGCCGACATCGTCGCCGGCTATTTCGTGCCCGCCGTGGTCGCGATCGCGGTCGTCACGTTCGTCGTCTGGGCGCTGTGGGGTCCGCCGCCGGCCCTGGCCTACGGACTGGTCAACGCGGTCGCGGTGCTGATCATCGCCTGCCCCTGCGCGCTCGGTCTGGCGACGCCGATGTCGATCATGGTCGCGACCGGGCGCGGCGCCACCTCGGGTGTCCTGATCAAGAATGCCGAGGCCCTGGAAACCATGGAGCGGGTCGATACCCTGGTGGTCGACAAGACCGGCACCTTGACCGAGGGCAAGCCCCGCCTGAGCGCGATCGACACCGAGCCCGGCATCGCGGAAGCCGAGCTTCTGCGCCTCGCCGCCGCCCTCGAGCGGAGCAGCGAGCATCCCATCGCGGCGGCGATCCTGGCCGCGGCCGACGAACGAGACCTGGGCGCGGAGGCGGTCACGAATTTCACCGCGATTCCCGGAATGGGGGTTCAGGGCACGGTGGCCGGGCGCGCGGTCGCGCTTGGCAACGCCAAACTGCTCGATCGGCTGGGAATCGCCCGGCAGACCCTGGAAGCGGGTGCCGAAACGCTCCGTGCCGAAGGCCAAACGGTCATGTTCGTCGCCGTCGATGGACGCGCCGCCGGGCTGATCGGCGTTGCAGATCCGATCAAGGAGTCGACGCCCGAGGCGATCCGGCTGTTGCGCGATGATGGCGTGGCGGTGGTGATGCTCACCGGCGACAACGCCGTCACCGCCCATGCGGTCGCTGCTCAGCTTGGCCTTGATCGGGTCGAGGCCGAGGTCCTGCCGGATCAGAAGGCGGCGGTGGTTCAGCGTCTGCAAAGCGAAGGCCATGTGGTGGCGATGGCCGGCGACGGCATCAACGACGCGCCGGCGCTGGCCCAGGCCGAGGTCGGCGTCGCCATGGGCACCGGCACCGATATCGCCATGGAAAGCGCGGGCGTGACCCTGGTCAAGGGCGATCTGCGCGGCATCGTCCGGGCCCGGCGGCTGAGCCGGACCACCATGGGCAATATTCGCCAGAACCTGTTCTTCGCCTTCATCTACAACGCCCTTGGGGTGCCGATCGCGGCCGGTGTTTTGTTTCCGCTGGTTGATTTGCTGCTGAATCCGATGATCGCCGCCGCGGCGATGAGCCTGAGTTCGGTGTCGGTGATCGCCAATGCCCTCAGGCTGCGTAAGGCGCGACTGTGACCGGCTGATCGCGGGCCACGGCCGACAAACCCTTTGGTGCCGGCGCCTTACGAGTATACCCTGCGACGGTGGGCGTGCCGGCATGACCGCTCATGTCGCGTGCTCCGGCGTTCCCCGGGAGAATCGCACTGAACCCGCTGGCCTCCAGGCGACATCGAATCCTAACCGCGTTCGGCCGACTCCGGTGGCCGACCATGGACCGGCGCACGGCGGTGCTCGCGGTCGCGGCGACGGTGGTGCTGGTCGGGTTCGGATCCGGTGCGATTCTGGCGCCCATGATCGGCGGTGAACCGGACGATTCCGCCGCCACGACGGCGCCGCCCAATACCGAGACCCTGGCGCTCTCACCCGGACAGGCGCCGATCGGCGCGCGTTCAGCCATGGCGGTTTCGAATCGGGCCGGGGTGCGTTCGCGGCCCTCGCCGGGTTCGGAGGCGAGCGCCGTGCCCCGTGGCGCGCGTTCGATCGCCGCTTCTTCGGCGCCGCCGGCGATCGAAACGGCTCTGGAATGGGCCGCGCCCTTGTCTCGGTCACGGGCGCCGGCGGATCGCGGGCGTATCACGCCGATCCTCTTGCATCCACGCCAGCCTCCTGCCGCGCCGGTTCCGAAAATCGCCATCGTGATCGACGATCTGGGCCACAATCGTGCCGCCGCGGAACGGGCGATCGCCCTGGATCGGGCGGTCACCCTCGCCTTTCTCCCCGATGCCGAGGCAGCCGCCGCGCTGGCGGCGGAGGCGCGGGCCGCGGGCCACGAGGTGCTGCTGCACATGCCCATGGAACCGATCGCCGGGGCCGCCGATCCGGGCCCCAACGCGCTCCGGGTCGGGCTGGTTCCCGCCGAGGTACGGCGCCGACTGGGTTGGGCGCTGAGTCGGGTTCCGGGCGCGATCGGGCTCAACAATCACATGGGCAGCAAGTTCACCGCCGACGGCGCCGGCATGGCCCTGGTCCTGGTCGAGGCCAAGGAACGCGGTCTGCTGTTCCTGGATTCGCGGACGACGGCTGACTCGGTCGGGTTCTCGGCCGCCGCGCGGATCGGGCTCCGCCGCGCCGCCCGCGACGTGTTCCTCGACAACGAGGTCAGTACGGAAGCGGTGGCGGCCCAGCTCGCCGAGACCGAGCGTATCGCCACCGCCCAAGGCAGCGCGATCGCCATCGGCCATCCCCACCCGGCGACGCTGGCGGTGCTCGAATCCTGGCTGCCCGGCTTGGCCAATCGCGGCTTCCTGGCGACGCCGATCACGGCCGTGGCCACGGCCGACGATCCTCTGCTCGCCGAGTCCCACCAGCCATGACCAGATCCACTTGCGGCCTATGGCCTGCCATGTCCGCACCAAGGCCGACATGCGAGCCCCAATTGTTCATGACGGCGATCGGATTTGATAGAGGCGCGCGATATCGGCCGGGTTGACGGCGGTATTTGATGTGGGGCTTCGGAGCGGGGTTGGGGTTGGGGTTGGAGTTTGAGGTTCGGGGTTCGTCCGGCGGCGCCCGCCAGGTGGTTTAGGGACGTCCAAGGATGGTGCCACAGCCCTGGTCCTCGACCAGGTCCATGACCTCGGGCGTGCCGTAATGGCCATCGCCGCGCACGGTGATCCCGAGCCGTCTCCCGATCGCGGAAAACAGCAATACCCCGCCGTCCGACGACAGCCGTCCGCCATCGAACCGGGCGCAAAATTCCTTGCCAGCGACAGGCGACAATCCGGGCAAATAGCGGATAGCCTCGTTCATGGTGAGTCGCAGGTTCTTCTGTTGCCGTGGGTCCGGTCAGACACCCGGAACCCGACGAAATATCAATAGGTTAATCTAGGCTCACCGCCAAATTCCAGCCACGCGATGAACAATTCGGGTTCACTTCCCGTCGTCCGGTTCCAACCTGACTCTGCCGGTCAACCGGTCAAAAAGTAGAATGTCCCAGAAAATCCTTGTTTCCGAAAAATCCTGTCCCTGAAGATGAGACGGCGTGACAATCACGCCCGGAACGAAATCGAATGGAAGGCGGGGTCAGCCGGCGGCGGCGGCGGCGAATGTGTGCGCCTCCTCGGCGGCGCGGAGCAGGGCGCGGGCCTTGTTGCGGCTTTCCTGATATTCCGCTTCCGGATCGCTGTCGGCGACGATACCGCCGCCGGCCTGGACATGCATCACCCCATCCTTGACCACCGCGGTCCGGAGCGCGATGCAGGTATCCATGGTGCCGTTGGCGGCGAAATAGCCGACACAGCCGGCATAGATCGAGCGCCGGTCCCGTTCCAACTCGTCGATGATCTCCATCGCCCGCACCTTGGGCGCGCCGCTGACCGTGCCTGCCGGAAATCCGGCGGCCAGCGCGTCCATGGCATCGAATTCGGGCCGGATGCTTCCTTCCACGTTGGACACCAGATGCATGACGTGGCTGTAATATTCGACCATCATTTGCTCGGTCACCGCGACCGTGCCGATCCGGGCGACCCGCCCGACATCGTTGCGGCCCAAATCGAGCAGCATCAGATGTTCGGCCAGCTCCTTCGGGTCCCCGGACAAATCCTCTGCCAAAGTCCGGTCCTCGGCGCGGTTGGCGCCGCGCTTGCGGGTCCCGGCGATCGGGCGGATGGTGACGGTGCCGTCGCGGAGCCTGACCAGGATTTCCGGGCTCGAGCCGACCACCGCGAAGCCGCCGAAGTCCAGAAAGAACAGAAACGGCGACGGATTGAGGCGCCTGAGCGCCCGGTACAGGGCGAACGGCGGCAAGGCGAACGGCACGCTGAATCGCTGCGACAGGACGACCTGAAAGATATCGCCGGCGCCGATATAGTCCTTTGCCGCCCGCACGATCCGGTGATAGTCGTCCCGGCTCATGTTCGAGGCGGGCTCCGCCGCGGTCGCCGTGCCGTCGCCACTCTGGCGGGTGAGCGGCAGATCGCGCTGGAAATCGGCGGCCACGTTGGCCAGGCGCTCGCCGGCGATCTGATAGGCGGCGGCGGCATCGATCCCGGCCTGGGGCCGGACCGGCGAGACCACCCAAAGCGTGTCCTCGACCGAATCGAAAATCGCCATGACCGTCGGGCGCAAAAACAATCCGTCGGGCAGGCCCAAGACGTCGGTGTTGGTCAGCGGCAGCCGCTCCATGAGATGAACCGTCTCGTAGCCCATATAGCCGACCAGCCCGGCGGCCATGGGCGGCAATTCCTCGGGCAGGTCGATATGGGATTCGACCAGCAAGGCGCGCAACGAGGCGAGCGCGCCTTCGCCTTCCGGTTCGAACGCGTCAGCCTGGGAGGCGGCCTTGCGGTTGATCTCGGGCCGATCGCCATGGCAGCGCCAGATCAGGTCCGGCTTGAGGCCGATGACCGAATAGCGCCCGCGGGTCTCGCCGCCCTCGACCGATTCGAGCAGAAAGCTGTTCGGGCGCCCACCGGCGAGCTTGAGCATCGCCGAGACCGGTGTTTCCAGGTCGGCCACCAGCTTGGTCCACACCGCCTGGGGCCTGCCGTCCCGGTAGACCGGAGCGAACGTGTCGAAGTTGGGGGATAGGGCCATCCTGGCCAATCTCAAAACAGATTGTCGACCAACTGGGTATTGATCTTGTAGCCGTAAGCCGCGCGCACCGCCCCCTCGAAGGTGTTCAGGAGGTCGATCTCCAGGTTGCGCCGGATTTCCGCGCGAAGCGCGTCGCGGCGTGACGCCCCATCGGCGGGATCGGCCGGGACGATACCGCTGAGCCGCGCGATCG
>CAJWQN010000220.1 GCA_913045505.1 uncultured Rhodospirillaceae bacterium
CCATGGACCGCATGCTGGGCCACCGCAGCGGCATGATCGGCTTCCCGCTGCGCCTGCTGGCCCGGGAGAACTACGACCGGGCGGTGGACCTGAAGGGGCGGAACCGGGTGGCGCTGATCACCGGCGAGGAGAAGATCGTGCCGGCGCACGCGCGCTATTTCCTGTGCACGGTGGAATCCATGCCCGTGGACCGGCCTGTCGCCTTCCTCGGCGTCGACGAGGTACAGATGTGCGCCGATGCCGACCGGGGCCACGTGTTCACCGACCGCCTGCTCAACGCGCGCGGTGAGGACGAGACCATGTTCATGGGGGCCGACACCATCCGTCCCCTGATCCGCCGCCTGGTGCCCGACGCCGAATTCCTGGCCCGGCCCCGGTTTTCGACCCTCGCCTATACGGGCGCCCGCAAGGTGACGCGGCTGGCCCCGCGCAGCGCCGTGGTCGCCTTCTCCGCCGCCGACGTCTACAGCCTGGCCGAGTTGATGCGCCGCCACCGGGGGGGCGCGGCCGTGGTGCTGGGATCGCTCAGCCCGCGCACCCGCAACGCCCAGGTGGCCATGTTCCAGGCCGGCGAGGTCGATTATCTGGTCGCCACCGACGCGGTCGGCATGGGCCTCAATCTGCAGGTCGACCATGTCGCCTTCGCCGAGCTGCGCAAGTTCGACGGCCATGCGGCGCGCGACTTGACCGCCGCCGAGGTCGCGCAGATCGCCGGGCGGGCCGGCCGCCACATGCGCGACGGCAGCTTCGGCACGACCGGCGATGTGGGCGCCCTGGGCGCGGACGTCGTGGCCGCGGTCGAGGAACACAGATTTCCCCCGCTCGCCCGAATCTATTGGCGCAACACCCGGCTCGAGTTGGCCTCGGTCAAGGCGCTGATCCGAAGCCTCGAGGCGCGACCGCCGGTGCCGGGACTGGTGCGCCCGCGCGAGGCCGAGGATTTGGTGTCGCTGCGCACGTTGGTGGCCAATCCGGATCTGGCCAAGCTGGCCGTCGGCTACGACGCCGTGAGCCTGCTCTGGGAGGTGTGCCGGATTCCCGACTTCCGCAAGATCCTGACCGACGCCCATACCCGATTGCTGACCCGCATTTATCTGCACTTGGCCGGGCCCACCCAGGTGCTGCCCGACGATTGGGTCAACCGGCTGGTCGATCGGCTCGATCATTGCGAAGGCGACATCGATGTGCTGGCCGGGCGCATCGCCCATATTCGGACCTGGAATTACGTCGCCCATCGGCCCGACTGGGTCACCGACGCCGGCGGCCTGCAGGAACGGGCGCGGGCGATCGAGGACCGGCTGTCGGACGCCTTGCACGAGCGCCTGACCCAACGCTTCGTCGATCGCCGCGGCGCCGCCCTCATTCGCCATTTGGAGGCACGGGACGCGTTGGCCGCGACCATCGGGCGTGACGGCATGGTTTCGGTCGAGGGCGAGCAGGTCGGCCGGCTCAGCGGATTGCGCTTCGAGCCCGACGATATCGGCGCTTGGCGCGAAGGCCGAAGCCTGCGCGCGGCGGTACGTCGTGCGCTGGCGCCCAAGCTCGTCCAGCGTCTGGCGAAGCTCGAGCGCGCGGCCGACAAGGCCTTCGCTTTGGCGCCCGACGGCAACCTGATCTGGGACGGCGGTGTCGTCGGCCGGATCGCGGCCGGCCCCACCATGATCGAACCCACGGTCGAGGTGCCGGAAAACAACATGATCGAGGTCGCGGGCCGAGAGCGGGTGCGCCGCCGCCTGCGGAGGTGGCTGCGCGACCACCTGGAGAGGGTGATGGCGCCGCTGGGCCAAGCGCGGGCGGCCGAACTGGCCGGGCCCGCGCGCGGCCTGGCCTATCAGGTCGTCGAGGCACTGGGGTCGGTGCCGCGATCGGCAGTGAGCGGTTTGGTCGATGACTTGGAACCGCCGGACCGCAAGGCCCTGGCCCGGCTCGGCATCCGCTTGGGGCGTGACACCGTGTTCATGCCGGCGATGCTCAAGGGCGCGGCCTTGGCCGCGCGCGCCCAGCTCTGGTCGGTCTACCATGGCACCATGCGCGATCCGCCGCCGCCCGGCCGGGTCTCGGTGCCCTTGGACGCCACCCTGCCGCCGGAGTTCTATGGAGCGGTCGGCTATCGCATTGTCGGGCCGCTCGCGATCCGGGTCGATATTCTGGAACGCCTGGGCGTGGGCCTGCGCCGGCGCGCCCGCGTCGGGCCGTTCCCGGCCGATCGCGAATTGCTGACCTTGATCGGCGCCCAAGCGAAAGATTTCGCCGGGGTGCTGGCGGCGCTCGGCTACCATCCGGTCGTGGATTCGGATGGTGATCCGGATTCGGGAATTCTCTATGCGCCGCGACGGCGGCGGCCGGGTCCCGGAAGGCAACGGGGGCGCCGGCCCCAGGCCACTGAATCGCCATTCGCGGCGCTTCGCCAACTCAAGCTCGGGGCGCGGTGAGCGAGACCCCCGCAAGGATGCCGTCCGCCGAGTCGCTTCGGCTCGACAAATGGCTCTGGTACGCCCGTTTTCTCAAATCGCGAACCCTGGCGAGCCGGCTGTGCGCGGACAGCCGGGTCCGGATCAATCGTCGCGTGGTCGGCAAGGCCCATGCCCCGGTGCGGGTTGGCGACGTGCTGACTTTTCCCCAGGGCGCTCATATCCGGGTGGTGCGCATTGCCGCCCTGGGGACCCGGCGCGGGCCGGCCACGGAAGCCGCGTCCCTTTACGTCGATCTCGCGCCGCCTCACGAGACGAGGGCCGATCCCGCATCGGCGCCGATCGCGGCGCGAAGCACCGGCGCCGGGCGTCCGACCAAGGCCGATCGCCGCGCTCTCGACCGCTTGCACGGTGGTGATCGGTCCTGAGACTCTGCCTCAGGCCATGGGTTCCTGGTAGGCGGCGTCGAAGAAAGCTACTTCGAGGGCGACCATGCGCCGGAACCGGTCTTCGATATCGGCGCGCCGCGCCGGGGCCAGGCGTGGGCCGGCACGATCCAGTTCCGCCTTCAGCCACATGACGAAAGCCTCGAATTCGGGATTGGCATGGAGCTCGATCCATTCCCGGAGATAGAACCGCTTGGGCGCCTTCTCCGCTTGCGCCTTGGCCCAGGTCAGGTAAATCCATTCCGCCGGGAGCAGGGTGGCGAGCACGGATTCGTAGTCTCCAGCCGCGCCGGCGTCGCGCATGGCGGCCAAGAATTCTTGCGACACCGGCATCAGAGTCGGTGCGTCGCGTTCGGCCTCGGAAACACCGAGGGCCTCGAAGCTGCGCAGGAAATAGGTGTTCTCCTCGCTGGTGACGGCGGCCAGGAATTGCGACAGCGCCGCCTTTGCCGCCATGGTCGGGGCGCGGGCGACGCCGAAGGCGACCATCGAGACCAGGGCCTCGACAAACGCGTAATCCTGGATCAGGTAACGCCGATAGACCGCCTCGGCGAGGCTGTCGTCGCCCAGTTCGACGCAAAACCGGTGGCCCGTCGCCTGGTCCCAGAGCGCGCGGTTCCGCTCACGCAGGATTTCCGAGAAACCGGGTTCGGCCATGCTCAGGCGGGCTCGACGAGGACGATCGGCCGGTCGGCCAGCATGCCCTCGATCCATGCCGCGCCGCGCAGCAATCGAGCCTCGTCGTCGAGGCAGCCGATGATCTGAATGCCGAGCGGCAGGCCGGCCGGGCCGGTGCCGGCGGGCAGGGTCAGGCAGGGCAGGTGAAGCTGGGTCCAGATGCGGTTGAACAGGGGATCGCCGGTGGCGGTGCCGACCGGGGCCTCGCCGACCGCCGCCGGCGCGATCAAGACGTCCCGGTCGCCAAACAGGCTGTCGAGTTCCGCGGTGCAGGCCGCGACCATTTGGCGGGCCGCCGCGACCCGGGCCGGCGGCAGCGCCGCGCCGGCCGCCAGCTTTTTGCCGAGGCCGTCACTCAATTGTCCACCATGATCCCGCATTTCCGGCGCCAATGTATCGGCGAGGCCGGCCCACATGATGTCGTCTTGCGCGTCCACGAGCCCGCTGAAGGCGGCCGGGGTCGGTGACTCGGCGGCATCCAACACGCTTGCCGCCTTCTCGAGCAGCGCCCGCGTGGCGGCATCGGCCCGGTCCCACTCAGGGGTCCGGCACAGGCCGACGCGCGGCGCCGGGCCGGCGAGGACCGTCGGATCGATCCTCGCCAGGCCCCGGTCCGCCCGCCCGATGGCCTGGGCGATCAGGGCCGTGTCCGCCACCGAGCGGGCGAATACACCGAGCGTATCCAGGGCCGGCGCGCCCGGCTTGATGCCGCCATAATCGATGGCATCGTAGCTGGGCTTGAATCCGACCACGCCGCAAAACGCCGCCGGGCGGATCACCGAGCCCGCCGTCTGGCTGCCCAGCGCGAGCGGGATCATCAGATCCGCGACCGCCGCCGCCGAGCCGCTGGACGAGCCGCCCGGGGTATGGTCCGGGTCGTGGGGATTGCGGGTCTTGCCGGGATGGAAGACCGCGAATTCGGTGGTCACGGTCTTGCCCATGATCACCGCTCCGGCCGCGCGCAGCGCCCGGACGCAGGCGGCGTCGGCGTCGGGTCGGTGGCCGGCGTAGATCGGCGAGCCGTAAGCGGTGGGCGCGTCCGCGGTCTCGATGATGTCCTTTATGCCCACGGGCAGCCCGTGCAGCGGTCCCCGACGCGGCTCCCGGTCGCGGGCGCGGGCCTCGGCCAGCGCCTGGTCCGGGTCGAGATGTTGCCACGCGCCGACCACATCCTCCCGGTCTTCGATCCGGGCCAGGCAATCGGCGAGAAGCGCCTCGGACGTGATGGTGCCGGCGGCGATCCGTCGCGCGGCGTCGGTGGCGGACATGGTGTTGAGCGAGGCCAAGGCGTTCAGTCCAGTATCTGACGGCGAAGTCCCGAAAGCATACCCGGTTCAGCGTGAAATCGCGCGCCAACCGATGTCGGAGCGGCAAAAGCCCTCCGGCCAGTCGATCCGCGCCACCGCGGCGTAGGCGCGGGCCTGGGCGGCGGCGAGATCGGGGCCGAGCGCGGTGACCCCCAGCACCCGGCCGCCGGCGGCGAGAAGGGTCTCGCCGTCCAGCCGCGTGCCGGCATGGAACACGATCACGTCCTGGTCGCCCTCGAGGCCGTCGAGGCCGCGGATCACACTGCCCTTGCCATAGGCGCCGGGGTAGCCGTCGGCGGCCATGACCACGCAGAGCGCCGAATCGGGCCGCCAATGCAGGTCGAAATGGGCCAGCTCGCCGTCATGGGCCGCGACCAGGGCCGATAACAGGTCCGATTTCAGCCGCGCGAGGAGCACCTGGCATTCCGGGTCGCCGAAGCGGACGTTGTATTCCAGCACCTTCGGCCCGTCGGCGGTGATCATCAGCCCGGCGTAGAGGACCCCCTTGAAC
>CAJWQN010000221.1 GCA_913045505.1 uncultured Rhodospirillaceae bacterium
TGATCGGCTTCCTCTTGACGAAATACTCCCGCCGAATCCGCCCTATCGTCTCCACGACCAACATCCCCCGCCACCCCGCTCGCCCAAAACGGGGGACATGGACCTGCCAACTTCAGGGGGTCAAATTTGGACGCCGATTACCCCTCAACAGGGGTCAGAATTGCACGCCGTTTCACAATCGGTTTTAGCGGGCGCGAAGAAACGCGGTCATGTGAAACCGGGCCTGGGCCGGTTGGTAGCGGAACCCGGGGCCCACGGGACAGGCGCGCCGCGCCCGGCAACCCAGGTCCAGGCAGTCCTGGCCCGCCGGCGAATCGATATGGCTGGCGCACACCGACGGGTCGTAAACGCCAGGCGCGAACGCCGCCACCGGACAGACGGTCAGGCACGGCTCGAGGTCGCAGGCCGCCCACGGATCGGACCCTTGTTCGGCCACCGGCAGATCCAACCGTTCGCCAAACAGAAGCGCGCCGCGATAGGCGTGCCAAAGGCCGTATTCGGGATGGATGACGATGCCCAGCGGCGAGCCGTGGCAGGCTTGCGCGCGTCGTCCCCAGCGCTGGAACGGCAGCGGCGGTTTGTTCAAGGGAAACAGCGCCGTGGCCCCGAAATCCGTCGCCAGGGCGCCCAACACGTCCGCCGATCAATGGTCGAGCCGATCCCTGTCCGGATCGCGCGCCGCCGTGAAGGCGCGCCACATGTCGGGTCCGGCATTGCCGACCAAGACCACCGTGCCGGCGGCGCGGCCGGGTGCCAGGTCGGGAACCGCGTCCTCGGCGCGGGGGTGAAACGCGCCGCGCGCGGTGAACCCGGCCTCCCTTACCGCCTCCTCGATATCGGCCAAACCCATGCCGCCGCCCTCTATCAGTACGGCTCAATGCCGAGCCGAGTGATAGGATCGGGCCTCGTCGAACATGGCGATCACGTTTTCCACGGGCACGTCGCCCTGGATGTTGTGGACGCTGCTGAGCACGTAGCCGTCCCGCCGGCCCAGACAATCGATCACCCGCCTGACCTCGGCGCGGACCTCCTCCGGCGTGCCGAAAGGCAGCACGCGCTGGGTGTCGATGCCGCCCCAGAACGCGATGCGGTCGCCAAACCGCGCCTTGAGCTTTTCCGGATCCATGTCCTTGGCACTGACCTGGATCGGGTTGAGCGCATCGACGCCAATGTCGATCAAGTCATCGACCAGCGCCGTAACCGCGCCACAGCTGTGATAGAGAACCTTGACGTCGCCTCGCGACTTGAGCGCGGCGATCATGCGCCGGTGGCGCGGCTTGATCAGTTCCCGGTAGATCTCGGGATTGAACATCGGCCCCAACTGGGTCGCCAGGTCGTCGCCGAGAAAAACGATATCGACATTTCCACGAGTCGCCTCGAGCGCGTTTTCGGCGATTCCGATCCACCAGTCGGCCACCTTGTCCATCAACCGACAGACGAATTCGCGGTTCTTGTACAGGTCGGTCAGGGAATCGCCGAAGCCTCGCAGGAACTGGGCCTGATGGACGATGCCGGTGGGAAAGTTGAGGATGATCGCGCAATCGGTCTTCTCGCGCAGAGCCGCCGCCCGCTCCGCCAGCCCGCGGTAATATCCGGGATTGTCGGGATCGGGCCAGGAATAGTTTTCGAGGTCCGGCAGGCCGGGTTTTTTCATGTTGAAGAACGGGCCATCGACATAGAGATAATGGCCGTCATCCGCCTTGTGCCAGGTGGTGCCCCATTCGTCGATATAGGTGTTCTCGTCGACGTCCATCTGATTGCCTTGGTAGGTGCCGAGCGCCAGGTAGCGGGTATCGACATCGAACCGTTCGAGGATCGACTCGTGGAGAACGGCAAGCTTCCTGGTCTTCGACACCATCACCGTTTCGTGACTCAGGCCAAGGAGCCCCTTCAGGCGCTCGTAGCCGGTGAAATACATGGTGGTGGTGAAGGTGCCGCCGAAATCGATCGGCACCCGGTCCGTCTCCTGGTGATTCAGGGCGGCGAGTACGCGGTCCCTGTGGGTCATGGATGCCATGGGTCGGTTCCTTTCTCCTTCGTTGTCACGCCCGCCAGGTCTCGACTCGGAACCACCACGGCCGGGTCGGCCTTGCCGTCCGACCCGGCAAAAGTGGGGAATGAATCGGTGGCGTGCGGTATGGTCATGGCGGCCACGAAATGCCGCTGGAAATCGCGGTCGGCCGCGGTCTCCACCTTCTCGACGCGGCGCACCAGGGCTTCGATCTCGCCGCGCGCGCGGCGGCTGAGCAGAGCGATGCGGGCGCCGGTGCCAGCGGCATTGCCAGCGGCGCTGACTTGTTCGAGCGGGCAATCCGGGATCATGCCCAGCACCAGCGCGTAGCGGGGGTCGATATAGCTGCCGAAAGCGCCGGCAAGCACGATCCGCTCGACCGCGTCGATGCCCGCGCGGGCCATCAACAGCTGGGCGCCGGCGTAAAGCGCCGCCTTGGCCAACTGGATCGCGCGCACGTCCAATTGGGTGATGCGTAATTCGGGCGGGCCGTCGTGAAGGCGATAATCGAAGGTCGCGCCGTTGTCGATCAAATACGGATTGCGCCCGAGTTTCGTGCCATCGATCAGCCCACTGTCGGCGACGATTCCGGTCGAATGCATTTCGGCCACCGCCTCGATAATTCCCGAGCCGCATATGCCGGTCACGCCGGTGGCCGCCACCGCCTCGTCGAACCCGGGCTCGTCGGACCACAGGGCGCAGCCGATCACCCGGAATCGCGGCGCCAGGGTCTCGCGGTCGATGCGGACCCGTTCGATCGCCCCGGGCGCGGCGCGTTGGCCGCAACTGATCTGCGCGCCCTCGAAAGCCGGTCCGGTCGGGCTCGAGCAGGCGAGCAGCCGGTGGCGGTCGCCGAGCATGAGTTCGGCGTTGGTGCCGACATCGACGACCAGCGTCACCCGCCCGGCCTCGTGCGGCGCCTCGGACAGCAACACACCGGCCGCGTCGGCGCCGATATGCCCGGCGATGCAGGGCAGAAAATAAGCGCTGGCGCAGGGATGGAGATCGAGGTCGAGCGCCGCGACCTTCATCTCCACGGCCCGGTCCACGACCAAGGTGAACGGCGCCCGGCCCAGGGGCTGGGGATCGATCCCGAGCAGAAAGTGATGCATGATCGGGTTGCCGACCAATGTCATCTCGACGATTTGGTCGGTGGCGATCCCGGCGTGCGCGGCGGTCTCCGCCGCCAGCTGGTCGATCGCGCGGCGGACCGCGGCGGTCGGTGCGCCGGCGCTTTCCGGGTTGAGCTGGATGTAGGAAAGCCGGCTCATCACGTCTTCGCCAAACCGGATTTGCGGGTTCATGGCGCCGGAGGCAGCCACCACCTCGCCGCTGGCGAGATCGCAGAGGTGCGCGGCGATGGTCGTCGTGCCGACATCGACCGCAAGCCCGAAAGCGCGGTCGCGGAAGCCCGGCCAGACGGCTACGAGCCGCTTACCTTGGCGGACCGCCACGGTGCATTTGCCGCGGTCCTGACTCAGCGCGTCCGGTAATACCCCGAGCACCTCCGCGTCGAAGTCCAGGTCGGACAAATTCCACTGCTCCCGCAACGCGCGCTCGAGGCGGCCCAGGTCGCTGGTCTGATCCTCGAGACTCGGCAAGGCGACCTCGACATAATGCAGCATCACCACCGGATCGATCTCGACCGGATGCGCCTCGACCCGCTTGCGAATGATCTGCTTGTGAATTTGGCTTTCCGGCGGCACGTCGATCACCGCGTCGCCGGCGATGAGAGCCACGCAACTCAGCCGATGACCCGGCGCCAGGAGCCCGCTGTCGCCAAGGCGGCGCTCGGCTTCGGTGATCGGATGCAAGTGGCTTTGTTCGGAGGTGATGGCGAATTTTGGGAACGCGCCAATGCTCAGGCTCACCTGGCAGCGTCCGCACAGGCTGCGCCCGCCGCAAACGGAATCGATGTCGACGCCAAGACTTCGGGCGGCGGTCAGCACGGGTGTGCCAAGCGGAAACCGTCCGCGCCGGCCCGAGGGTGTGAACACGACCAGGGCATCCCCCGCCATATCAAGTTTGCTTTCGTTCATTCGGCGGTCAGCGGCCATGAGACGTTCCCGGAAAGGCGGCCCGAAACGCGGTCCTCGAGTACGCCGGACGCGGTGAAGCAGTGCTCATCTGGCAGTCGAAAAACGCGCCCTTGATCCAGGATTCCAGGGCGGCGCGCCGTTTCTGGCGGCCATGGCCAATCCGCCGCCACGGCGGATCGAGGCTCTCGGCGATCGCGTGGGTGAACCGGAACAGCGCCATCGGGACGCGGGAATGGCGTATCGACCAACGCCGCATCGCGGACATGGCGAAAACCCTTAGGCCGGCGGAGACCGGTGCGCGGCAAGGAAGTCCTGATAGCCGCCATAACCGGTAAAGCGCATCTCGAACGCCAAGCCCAGACGCGCCGCCGCGGCGCGCGCGCTATCCTCGAGCTCGCCATCCTGGGTCTGGGCCAGATAGACCAGTTTCTTGTAGTTGCCGAAATAGGTGTCGCGCAGGCCGGGAAAACGGTCCAGTCCCAGGCCCTTGATGATCAGCCGATCGAAATGACGGGCCAGGAAATCGGACAGGAAGAAGGTCCCGGGCTCGGCCTCCATGAGAGCGGCAAAGCCGCCGGACCCGGCGTATACCTCATAGCAATGGGCGCCGTCGATGCGGGTGACGCCCTCCTCTTCCAGAACCGCGTCAAGCATGCCGCCGGTTCCGCAATCGCCATAAAGCACGATGACGTCGTCGTAACGGGCGCGCCCCGACCTGATCTTGGCCTGGATGGCCTCGGGAAGGCGATCGGGTGCATTATGCAGATGCGCGGGCAGGCATTCGACCCGCATGGTGTCGTCCCAGCCGTTGTCCTTGACCAGGGCGACGATCTCCCGCGCCAGGGCCCCGCAGCAGATCAACAGCGTGCGCGGGTGCCCGCTCACCTCACGCCGCCTTGTCGTAACCGTGGTTCCGCGCTTCGTCGAACATGGCGACGATGTTCTCCGGCGGCACACCGGGCTGGATATTGTGCACGCTGTTCACCACATAGCCGCCACCCCGGCCGAGGATGTCGATCACCCGGCGGGTCTCGGCGGTGACTTCCGCGGGCGTGCCATAGGGGAGAAGGCGCTGGGTATTGATGCCGCCCCAGAACGATATCCGGTCGCCGAATTCGGCTTTCAAGCGTTCCGGTTCCATGTTCCTGGCCGTGACCTGGACCGGATTGAGGGCGTCGACGCCCATGTCGATCAGGTGATCTATGAAGTGATAGGCCGAGCCGCAGCAATGGAACAGCAACTTGGCGTCGGTCAAGGATTTCACGGTCTCGATCACCCGCCGATGCCGGGGCTTGATGA
>CAJWQN010000222.1 GCA_913045505.1 uncultured Rhodospirillaceae bacterium
AATTGCGAGCAGGGCGCGCTGCGCGACGGGTTCCAGGCCAACACCACGGTCGGCCGGTTCTGGCGCCTATACTTGCGCAACATCGCCGGCTTTCTGCCCCATCGGACCGACAAGGGCACGTATGGCAACACCTGGCGGGTGGTGTTGGCCGAAAACGAGGACGCCCTGGCCCGGATCGGCTGGCCGCCGATGAGCGCCGACATGGGCTTCGCCGCCGGCGACAACACGGTGACCATTTCGCGCTACACCGGCGGCGACGTGATCCCGTCGGTGTTCGGCAGTACCCCTGAGGCGATGGTTCCCTATCTGGCCGACGCCGTGCTCAAGCAGACCGGTTGGCAGTTGGTGTTCACCCTCGGCGTCGCCACCGCGACCATGAAACCGCTGGTGATCCTGAGCCCGGTGCTCGCCGAGACCATGGCCAGGGGCGGCTGGTCCAAGGACGACCTGCGCGCCGCGCTCTACCGCGAGGCCCGGATGCCGGCGTCCAAATTCGAGCGTTACATCGGCGAATGGACCAATTTCGTGCCCGGCCGGCGGACGCTGATCGATCTGGTCAATCTCGGCAAGGCGCCCGACCAGTTCGCCGAATCGTCGGACCCGGAGCGCTTGGTCCCGATCGTCTGCGCGCCCGAGGATTTCATGATCGCGGTCAGTGGCGATCCGCTGCGCACCAACGCCTACACCTTCTCCCACAACGGCATGCTCGGCTACCCGACAGCGAAGCGGATTGAACTGCCGGCGGATTGGCAGAATCTGTTGCGCGAAGCGCGCGCCGATTAAACTGGGCCGCTATGTCCGAGACCTGTTGGGTGGTTCTGCCGACAGGGCGGCAACGTTCGGGCGCCTGGATCGACGATACGCTCGCGGAGCGAGTCCGGGAACGGGGGCTCGAAGCCAAGCTGCCCTTGGCCGGCGATTTTCCGCGCCAGCGGGTCGAGGTGGTGCGCGGCGCCGACACGTTCGCGGTGATCAACGACCTGTTCTATCGGCGCGGCTGGACCGACGGTTTGCCGATCGTGCCGCCGACCACCGGCCGGGTCGAGGCGATGATCCGTCATGCTCCCGCGCCCGCGTCCCATGTGGTCGGCGTGCTGGACCCGCTGAAGGGCGAAGCCAGCATGGAGAAGATTGCCGCCAACGCGGTCATGGCCGGGTGCCGCCCGGACTATCTGCCGGTGGTGGTCGCGGCGGTCGAGGCGATCCTGGAGCCCGCGTTCAACCTGCGCGGCGTCCAGACCACCGACGAGAACGTGACACCGCTGGTGGTGGTCAGTGGGCCGGTCGCCGAGGCCCTGGACATCAATGGCGGCTTCGGAGCCCTGGGCCCCGGCTGGCGGGCCAACGCGACCATCGGCCGGGCGCTGCGCCTGGTGATGAACAACATCGGCGGCGGCTGGCCGATGGTGGTCTCGTTCGCGGGCATCGCCCAACCCGGCCGCTACACCCTATGCCTGGCCGAGAACACCGCCGCCAGCCCGTGGCCGGCGCTTCATGTGGAGGAGGGATTCGACGCCAGCGCCAGCACGGTCACCCTCGCCCGCGCCGAATGCGCGATCACCGTCACCGGCGGGCTGGCCGAACTGGCCAGTGTCATGGGCTCGGCGGCGTCCGCCTTCTCCGTGCTTCATGGCGGCCGGGTGGCTGTGATCCTGGCCCCCGCCGTGGCCCAGGAACTGGCCGCGGAGGGCTGGTCCAAGGACGACGTCAAGCGCCATCTCCACGAGCAGGGACGGATCGCCACCACGGCCTGGAAGCAGTCCTGGTTGTATGAGCGGATGATCGAGCCCGAGCGCTGGCCGGACTGGGTCCGGAACGCCGCCGACAGCGGTGCGATCCCCGCGGTGCGCGCGCCGGACGATATCACGGTGGTTGTCGCCGGCGGCGATATCCCGATACCCCAGAACGTCTATTTTCCGTCCTGGGGATTCCCGCCCTGCCGGGTGACCAAGGAGATCCGGCTGACCCCCGGATGGGAAGCCCAATAACGCCATGGCCGTACCGGACGTGATCGTCATTGGCGGCGGCGTGACCGGGCTCAGTGCCGCCCATCAGGTGGCCCTGCGCGGCGCCCGGGTCACCTGCCTCGAAGCCGATCTCTTCGGCGGCCTGGTGGCCAATGTCGGCGTGCTCGAGGGATTTCCCGCCGCCGCCGCTGATTCGGGCGCCGGATTGGCCGATGCGCTGGTGGTGGCCGCCACCGACGCGGGGGTCGATTTCGTCGCCGAACCGGCGCTGGCGATCGATCCGGCCGGCGGGGTCGTGACCACCGGATCCGGCACCCACCGCGGCGGACGCCTGATCATCGCGACCGGTGCCCGGCTTCGGCCCCTCGATGTGCCCGGCGCCGCCGAACTGGCGGGCAAGGGCGTCTCGCAATGTGCGTTCTGCGATGGGGGCCTGTATAAGAACCAGGAAGTCGTCGTGGTCGGCGGCGGCGATGCCGCGCTTCAGGAAGCCCTGCATCTTGCCCGGTTCTGCGCCAAGGTCACGGTGGTTCACCGCGGCCGCCGGCTCCGGGCGCGCCGGAGTTATGTGGAGCGGGCCGCGAATCACCAACGGTTGGCCTTCCGATGGCAAACCGCGATTGAGGAGATTGAGGGTGACGGCGGGGTCGAAGGGGTCCGAGTAAGGAATATGGCCGATCGAGCTACCGAGGTAATCCCGTGCCGGGCGGTGTTTCCGTTCATCGGGCTGGAACCGAACGCCGACATCCTGCCGGCCGGGGTCGCGCGCGATTCTCGTGGCTTTGTCGAGACCGGGCCAACTCTTGAAACCTCGCTGACCGGCGTTTTCGCCGCCGGGGCGGTGCGCGTGGGATTTCCGGGCCAACTCGCCAATGCCCTCGGCGACGGCACCGCGGCGGCGATCGCCGCGCTCGCCTCATAGGGAATTCGTGCCGGCGTCATGACGACCAATGTTTCTGGACAATGGCCGGGCGCGCTCGGCGGCATCAGGGTGCTCGACTTCACGGCCTTCGTCGCTGGGCCCTATTGCACCCGGCTGATGGCGGATTTGGGCGCCGAGGTGGTCAAGGTCGAGCCGCCGGCGGGTGACTTGTTGCGCGCGACCTCACCTCTTCTTGACGGCCATAGCAGGTTCTTCGGTCAACTCAATTGCGGCAAGAAGAGCCTCCAGCTCGACCTCAAGACCGCCGAGGGTGGCGACCTGGCCCGCCAGCTTGCAGCCAAGGCCGACGTGGTGGTCGAGAATTTTCGGCCCGGCGTCATGGCCCGGTTCGGGCTCGATTACCCGACCTTGTCTGCGGCCAAGCCCGACCTGATCTACTGCTCGATTTCGGGCTACGGCCAGACCGGGCCGGGGGCCGAGCGGCCGGCTTTCGCTGCCATCGTTCACGCGGCCAGTGGCTATGATCTCGCCCAATTGGATTATCAGGACGGCAACGGCGCACCGGCCCGTGGCCGACCGGTCGTCGCCGACATTCTCGCCGGTACCCACGCCAACGCCGCGATTAGCGCGGCCTTGCACCATCGTGGGCGCACCGGCATCGGCCAATATCTCGATATCGCGCTGATCGATGCCATGCACAATGTTTTACCTTATGAGTTTCAGGCGTCCCAACTCGAGGCCCAGGTCCGGCGGGTGCCGATTTACGAACCGATTCGGACCCAGGACGGATTCATCATCATCACTCCGGTGACCCAGAAGAATTTCGAAAGCTTGGCCAAGTCCCTGGACCGCCCGGAATGGATCACCGATCCGCGGTTCAAGGAGCGCGGCGATCGGCTACAGAACTGGCCGCAACTGGTGGCCATGGTCGGTGACTGGGCGGCAGGTCGGACGGCGGCGGAATGCGAGCGAATCATCGGCCGTGGCTGCCCCTGCGCGCGCTACCAGACCATCGGCGAATCCTTGGCGACGCCGGAGGTGGTGGCGCGGGGCGGCGCGGTGGAGGCCGAGGACGCGGCTGGGCGGTTCATGGTGCCGGCGCCCCCGCTCCGTATGTCCGCCAGTGCCGCGCCCATTCGTCCCAAGGTCCCGGAACTGGGCGAGCATGACGGCGAGGTGATTCGGAACTGGTTGGCCGGCGACGCTGAGGAATAGGGCCTCTCGGGACTCTGATGCGCCGCGGGCTTCGTCGGGCGCCGGATTGTCGGCCCCGGCGCCGCCGAGGACCAGATCGCGGAGGACAGGGCTTTCGGGAGTGCTCGCTCAATTGCCGATCACGGTGGCAGGTGGCGGAATAGGGTGGGAGTCGAACCCACCGGAGACGTCTAACGCCCCCCACCGGATTTGAAGTCCGGGCGCCCCACCGGGGTGCGATCCTAATCCGGGACCAATACTAGGGCCGGACGGGGGACCGGTTCAACCTGGGCCGCCGATCGCCACGGCCTTGATCTGGAGTTGCGTCGAAACACCGCTCCGAACGCCGGGCGTCAGTCACGGTCGGGCGTGGCGTGGGGAACCGACAGCCGACTTGGAGAGTAACGCAGACAGCATAGCCTCAAGTCCGTCGCTGGCGGGACGCCGATTTCCGAACAATCGTCCGGCCTATCGTCAATGCGAGCGCAACCACGCATAGCCACGCGATAACGTCACCGATTTGGGCGTAAATGGTGCGACGCCCCCGCATGGGAACCTGGGATATCATAACCCGCTCGCGGGTCGTGAAGTGGTCCATCGCGGCCAGGACGTTGCCCTGATAATCCATGGCCATCGACAGGCCATCGTTGGCTTGGCGGACCATTGAGAAGCCGTTTTCAATGGCGCGATAGGATGACAAATAAGTGTGGTAGGGATCGATCTCTTCCCAGTCCCATGACGGCGCCAGCATGATGTCGATCCCCTCCCGCACCGCCTGTTGGCGGAGATGAAACGGGCTGTCCATGTCTGAGCAGATCACCGACGAAATAACGCCAAAGGGCGTTTCAATAACCGGTATGACGCCGTCGCCGATCACCGAGGGCTCACCGGGCGGCGGGCGCGCCTTGAAATAGGTCGAAACGATCTCACCCTCAGGGTCGAGTGTGACAGTCTTGTTCTCCCTGAGACGCTGACCGGGGATACGCACGAACAGGGCCATCGACAGATAGATCCGGTGCTGGCGGGCGAAGTCCCGCCCGCGTTCGATCAGGGCAGCTTCATCCGCCTTGTCGACCTTGCCGTTGGCTTCAGGCCACACGACAATCTTCGCGCCCGAGCCTGCGCCGATTTCACTGAGTAGGAACAATTCATCATGAATCTTCAAATTGTTCAGGGCGATGGCGGCGTCATCGGCGCCGGAACCTCTGGACACGCTCGCTCGGGTCATCTGCGCCGAAACCGAGGCGATGCGAACCGTCTCGGCGTCGGGCGGGAACGTCGCCAG
>CAJWQN010000223.1 GCA_913045505.1 uncultured Rhodospirillaceae bacterium
GCTATCAGACACCCCATGAGGTCCTCATGAATGCCCCCCGTGGTGCACTTCCGACTTGAATCTGCCATTAGCTGCGACGAATTAAGTATACTGTCCCCGTATTTCTTAAGTATACTGTCCCCGTATTTCCCCGTATTTCCCAAATTAAGTATACTGTCCCCGTGTTTCCTCGAATTAATTATACTGTCCCCATAATTGTCTCCGCAATTAGAGTCCGGGCGGGGTGATTTCGATGGCGAGGGTGCCGAGGCCTTCGATCGCGCCCTCGCAGCGGTCGCCGGGGACGAGGGCGCCGACGCCGGCCGGGGTGCCGGTGAAAATCAGATCGCCGGGCGCCAAGGTGTAGAGGGTCGAGAGTTCGGCGAGGAGGTCCTCGACGCTCCAGATCATGTTGGCCAGGTCGCCGGATTGGCGCGTCTCGCCGTTGACCGCGAACCGGATCGCGCCGGCGCGCGGATGGCCGACGCCGGCAACCGGATGAACGGCGCCGATCGGCGCGGCCATGGCAAACGACTTGCCGACATCCCAGGGCCGCTTCCGCTCGCGCATCTGGTTCTGGAGATCGCGCCGGGTCAGGTCGATTCCCACGCAATAGCCGAAGATATGCTCGCGCGCCCGTTCAGGCGGAATCGCCGCGCCCGCGACCCCGATCGCCACCACCATTTCGATCTCGTGATGGAGATCGGCGGTGCGCGGCGGATAAGCGATCGGCCCGCCGCCGGGGACCACGCTGTAGGCCGGCTTGGTAAAGAAGAACGGCGGCTCGCGCTCCGGATCACCGCCCATCTCGCGGGCATGAGCGGCATAATTGCGCCCGATGCAATAGACATGGCGGACCGGAAACCGATCGCGTCGGCCCGCCACCGGCACCGAAGGCACCGGCCATATCGGAATCGCGTACGAGGTCATGGGCTCTCCGAAATCTCTCGAGCGGCGGCCGGCCGCCAACCGCCACCATCGCACCGCGACACAGTATATGGCGTCGTGCCGCCTTACCAAGGCCGCGCCATGCCATTGGCGTTTTCAGGGTGGGCCAGGTCGGCTAGTTTGGCGCCGTATAAGGTGAGGAAGCGGCGACGTGGCGTATACGGTCCATATTCGCGAGTTCGGCAAAACCATTCCGGTCGAGCACGGCCAGACCATCCTCGAGGCGGCGCTGGCGGCCGGGCACAATTATCCGTGCGGCTGTCGGTCCGGCAATTGCGGGACCTGCAAATCGATGCTGGTCGCGGGCACGGTCGATCTGAAGCCCTACGCCGCGTTCATATTGCCCGAAGAGGAGCGCGCGAGCGGCAAGATTCTGGCCTGCCGGGCACTGCCGAGGAGCGATTGCGAAGTCGCCTATGAGAAGCCCGACGAGGCGGTGGTCCATCCCCAGCGCCGCCTCGCCTGCCGGGTCGCCATGGTCGAGGACATGGCCCGCGACGTCCGCCGGGTCGGGCTGGAGGTGACCGGCGGCGGGCCGTTCGAATTCTCGGCCGGGCAGTATGCCAGCGCCACCTTCGCCGATTTGCCGGCGCGCGATTTCTCCATGGCCAACCGCGCCGATGAGCCGCTGATCGAGTTTCACATCCGCCGCATCGCCGGTGGCGAGGTCAGCGGCTATGTGTTCGACCGGCTGCAACCGGGCGAGACGGTGACTCTCGAAGGCCCGTTCGGCGTCTCCTATCTGCGCGAAAACCACGGCGGGCCGATCATCGCCATCGCCGGCTCGACCGGGCTCGCGCCCCTCAAGGCGATCGCGGAAACCGCGCTCGGGCTGGGCATGAGCCAGGGTATCCATCTCTACTTCGGGGTTCGCGACGAGCAAGATCTCTATATGGTCGAACCCCTGGAATCCCTCGCCGCCGCCCATGACAATTTCACCTTCATCCCGGTGTTGTCCGAACCGGCCGGGCCGACCGAGCGGCGCACCGGCCTGGTCACGGACGCGGTGGCCCAGGATTTCGGCGACCTCGAAGGCTGCAAGGCCTATATCGCCGGCCCGCCGGTGATGATCGAGGCGGCGATCGAGATGCTCGAAGGGCTGGACATGAGCCGCGACGACTGTCATGCGGATGCGTTCTACACCGAGGCCGAAAAAGCGGCGCTGGACGCGGCGTCGTGACCGTCCCACCAATCCATTCGAGGTGACGCCATGCCCCATGCCGACGCCGACGGCGTAAAGCTCTACTACGAGGAATGCGGCGACGGGCCGCCGGTGATATTCGTCCACGAATTCGCCGGCGACCATCGGAGTTGGGAGCCGCAAATGCGCGCCTTTTCCCGCCGCTACCGCTGCATCGCCTACAACGCCCGGGGCTATCCGCCCTCGGACGTGCCGGACGATCTCGGGGCCTACAGCCAAGAGGTCGTCGCCGACGATATCGGCCATGTGCTCAGCCATTTGGGCATTGAGCGCGCCCATGTGGTCGGGTTGTCGATGGGCGGCTTCGCGACCCTGCATTTCGGCCTCCGCCATCCCGACCGGGCGCGATCGCTGGTGGTCGCGGGCTGCGGTTATGGCGCCGAAAAAGGCGGCCGGGCACAGTTCATCGCCGATGCCGAAACCGTGGCCACGATTTACGATAGGCAAGGTTCGGGCGCGGCCGCCGAAAACTACGCCGTGGCCGCGGCCCGGGTCCAGTTCCAGAACAAGAACCGGCGCGGCTGGGCCGAGTTCAAGCAAAATCTGGCCGCCCATTCGGCGGCCGGCGCGGCGGCGACCCTGCGCGGCTACCAGAAAACCCGGCCGTCCCTCTACGACCTCGAAGACCGGTTGCGCGGGCTTCACGTCCCGACCCTGATCGCTGCCGGTGATGAGGACGAACCCTGCCTGGAGCCGGGCCTGTTTCTCAAGCGCAGCATTCCCAGCGCAGGTTTGAGCGTGTTGCCGCAATGTGGCCACACCATCAATCTCGAGGAGCCGGACGTCTTCAACCGCCTGGTCCTGGACTTTCTGGCCACGGTCGACGCGGGCCGCTGGGGCGAGCGCGATCCACGGTCCCTGGGC
Organism: uncultured Rhodospirillaceae bacterium; assembly: GCA_913045505.1. Taxonomy (GTDB): domain Bacteria; phylum Pseudomonadota; class Alphaproteobacteria; order UBA7887; family UBA7887; genus CAJWQN01. The sequence continues at coordinate 2,993 of CAJWQN010000223.1, forward strand.
TCGACCATGCTCGGCGCCACCAAGACCTGAGCCGCCGTCAACGCTCTCTCACGGACTTTCTGGGAGTCATTTTTTGGGTGTTATTTTTTTTGGGTCATTGAACCTTTTTGGCATCGCCATTCTCTGGATCACCGATTTCTTGAGGTTCCAGCACGAGCGGACGAATGAGAAACGATGCTCCTGATCGAAGAAGAACGGAATAGCAAGATGTACCCTCCACGGAGTCGCTTCAAAAGGTACAATGACCCCCTTTCCCAATGACCCCTTTCCAAATAAGTACAATGACCCCTTTCCTTTCTCCCAACGAACCCGTTTCTCAATGACCGGTTTCTACGTTTAAGGACAATGATCCTATTTCCACATGACCCCGCTTCCGCATTTCTTGCCGCGATTTCGATTCTTGCATCGACCATCGCAACTTGCCGAACGAAGGTGAACACAATTGGAAAACGCTCTGGAATCGGTCAAAAACTCGGCACCAACGGAGCGACGCCGGAGTCCTCGAACGTCGCTGCCAGCCGCGCCCACAGGTGATCGCGAACCTCGCGGTAGGCGGCGAGGCGGACCTCCCGGTTGCCCTCGATCAGGGACGGATCGAAGGTGTTCCAGAACACGACCTCGGTGGCCATGGTCCGGGTCATCTCGACCGCGCCGTGCTGGGCCTCGGGCGAGAGAGAAATGATCAGATCGAACGAGGTGTCCTCGAGATCGTCGAAGGTTTTGGGGCGATGATTGGAGATGTCGATCCCGATCTCGTCCATCACCGCGACCGCGAACCCGTCGAGAGCGCCGGCGCGCACGCCGGTCGAATCGACATAGATCACGTGGCCATAAAGATATTTGAGAATGCCCTCGGCCATCGGCGAACGCAGGGCATTGCTGGTGCAGCAGGTCAGCACACTGCTCGGAGGCCGCTCCATGGCGCGGCTCAGACCCTGAGGTGAAGCACGCAGATCAGCGTGAACAAGCGCCGCGCGGTCTCGATATCGATGTCGATCTTGCCGACGAGCCGGTCCTTGAGAATCTCCGAGCCCTCGGTATGGAGGCCGCGCCGACCCATGTCCAACGCCTCGATCTGGCCAGGCCGAGCGCTCTTGATGGCCGTGAAATAGCTGTCGCAGACGGTGAAATAGTCCTTGATCACCCGGCGCAGCCCGGACAGGGGCAGCGCCACCCGGCCGAGAGTCGTCGATCCCTCGGCGGCGCTGATATCAAAGATCAGGCGGTTTTCCTGAACCGACAGATGAACCGCGTAGGGCCCCTCATAGTCGCCGACCGGGGCAAATCTGTTGTCCTGGAGGAGATCGTAGATCGCGATCTTGCGCTCGTGGTCGATTTCCGGGTTCCAGCGCACCACGCTGCCTTCGTCGAGGGTGACATCGACGATGTGTTGCCGGTCCGGCGCGGCCGCCATCCGTTAGCGCCGGTTCAGGCGCACGCCGATCGAAAGCGCGTGGGCGCCGAGCCCCTCGCAGGCCGCCAAGGTCATCGCGGCCGGCCCGATCGCGCCCAGGCTGGAGGCGTCGCATCGGACCAGACTGGTGCGCTTGGAGAAGTCGAGCACCGACAGGCCCGAAGAGAAGCGGGCGCTGCCCGCGGTCGGCAACACATGGTTGGGGCCGGCGACGTAATCGCCGATCGCCTCGGGCGTGTGGCGGCCCATGAAGATGGCGCCGGCATGGCGGACCGCGTCCGCGATCGCTTCCGGGTCGGCGACCGCCAGTTCCAGATGCTCCGGCGCGACCGCGTCGATCAGGGCCGGCGCCTCGGCCCAATCGCCGACGGTGATGATCATGCCGTAGTCGCGCCAGCTCGCGGCCGCGATTTCGGCCCGGTCGAGGCGTTCCAGTTCATGGTCCACCGCCGCCGCGACCGCATCGGCGAAGTCGCCGTCGTCGGTGATCAGGATCGCCTGGGCGCTCCGATCGTGCTCGGCCTGGGACAACAGATCGGCGGCGATCCAGCGCGGATCGTTGTCGGCGTCGGCGACCACCAGGATCTCCGACGGCCCGGCGATCATGTCGATGCCGACGATGCCGAACAGCTGACGCTTGGCCTCGGCGACATAGACGTTGCCGGGGCCGACCACCTTGTCGACCGGCGCGATCGTTTCGGTGCCATGGGCCAGGGCGGCGATCGCCTGGGCGCCACCGATCCGGTAGATTTCATCGACACCGGCGATGGCGGCCGCGGCGAGGACCAGAGGATTGATCGCGCCATCCGGCGTCGGCACAGCCATCGCCACCCGCTCGACACCGGCGACCCGCGCCG
>CAJWQN010000224.1 GCA_913045505.1 uncultured Rhodospirillaceae bacterium
GGGCCATTCGGCATCACCCCGTTTCCTCTCCCCTCTCATCGAACCGGACGTGCGGATTTCCCGCATCCGGCTCTCCGACCGGCTTCACCACATGGCACACGGCGGCCGGCCACTTGACCCTGGTGTGTTGCGACGACACCGTGGCAGGTGTCCGCCTTCGCCATGCGGTAGAGCTTGCTCTGAAAGGTCCGGATCGTTGTCGGTGTTACCAGGCGCAATGCCAATCGCCTTCACCTCACCTTCTTCACAAGCATGCCAGAAGTCAGGGTCCTTTGCTCCGCCGGCATTACCCGCCATCAACGCTCATATGACCCTGTCCGATTCCCGTCTGGACCGCCGCCTGGAAACGACGTTGAGGCCGCAACCTTCGCCCGAAACGGGCCTCCCCCGATTACCCGGATCACCTTTCCGACGTGCCGTGCCCACTACCCCGGCGGATCGAACGGGTGCTCGTGTCGATTTCTTCCCCGCTCGTGCTGCCTTCCCCAAATGGCAGGAGGGTCGGCATCCGCATTGTCCCTTTCGAGGCCTGCTCAGGCTTCACGCGTGTTACGGCCCGCCGGATCGCTCAGCCGCCCAGGGCGACCTTTGTCACGAGGCTTCAGCCCGGCCGGTTACCCGAACCAAGCCGCTCGTCAGCTACCGGACCGATCGACAATTATCCGTGTGGAATCCTCCTCCACTGGTGTTCCGCGCCTTCGGGGCGCACTGCCACTTCCAGACATTGGCGGCTCGTCAAGTAAAGTCGCGTATCGACACTGGCCGCGCATTGGTAGGTCGCGAGGCGAGACCTGTGCCAGAACCGCGCACCGCTTCAAAAATGGAACTCTCGATCGGGCCCAATCGCGCAGTATGCCGCGGCCCGATATCGCCACCCAAGAAACCTCTTGAAACGAGTAGCCGGTTCGATAGAATTCGCGTCCGGAGGATCAATACGCGTGCTATCGTCCAGGGGCGTCGCAGACAACTTGATCTTCGCGCCACGCTCAGTTCGAGTAAAAGGCCGGACGGGTTTTATGGCGCGGATGGCGCGCGTCGCGGTGACGTTTGTTCTGTTGGCTGGACTGTCCCATGTCTGGCTGCATCACTCCGGCAAGCTCGATTCCGATGTCACGGGCCAGACCCTGCTCGAACAGTGCCTATTGTGCGAGCTTCCCGTTGCTGCCGCGGACGGCCCCGGAATCGCGCCCGAATTCGCTGTTCCGTCTCGCCGCGCGGCGGCCCCGATCGCTTCCGCCTATCGGCTCCCGTTCCACTGGCGCAAGCCGCCACGAGCGCCGCCCCTCTCCTGAACCTGTCAGAATTTTCTTCGCCGTTATCGGGCTCTGATCAGCACTGTTCTGTGCTTTGACGGCCTGAACCAGCGGTGAGCGATGCAATGATAGTTTCAGGAGGCCCCTATGATCTTGCCAACAAAACGTGGCCTTGCCGGCGCGCTGATCGCGGCTGCCACGGCTCTCGCTCCGGCCATGCCCGGGGCCCAGGAATCCGACGACCTCACGGCGCAAATCGAACAGCTGCGCGAGGCGATGCGGCAAACCCAGGCCGCCTACGAGCAACAGATTCAGGCCCTGGAAACAAGGGTACGCGATCTTGAGGCCAACGCCGCCCCATCGGCGCCGGCAAGCGGCTACGAGGACCTGTTCGACGACCCGGCTAGCGGCGGCGCCTTCGGCGAGGCGCTGTCGTTCCAGTCCGGCTCGCTCAGCGGCGGGCTCGGATTCAATCTCGATGCCGCGGCCGGCGGTTCTTCCGTGCCGGATCGAGTCCTGAAATCGGGCGAATCCGGCCTTCAGGCCGGCGGCCATGATCCCAACAAGAACGGCTTCACCCTGCAGGCGGGAGAACTCGCCTTGTTCGGCGCCGCCGATCCCTATTTCGACGGATTCGCCAACATGCTGTTCTTGATCGACGAGGCCGGCGAGACCAAGGTCGAGCTTGAGGAGGCCTGGGCCCAAACCTTGGGACTGCCTTGGGGCCTGCAAGTCAAGGCGGGCCAGTTCTACACCGAATTCGGCCGCGCCAACGAGCGCCACGTGCACCAGCAGGACTTCGCCGACCAGCCCTTCATCGTCACGCGCATGTTCGGCGGCGACGGGCAGCGGGCGCCCGGCGCGCGCCTCGCCTGGCTGTCTCCGCTACCCTGGTTCTCTGAGTTCTATTTCGGCGCGCAGAACTGCGTCGGGGAGACCATGCCGAGCTTCTGCGGCGCCGACGAGGGCCGCGGCGAGTTCGCCAACGTGATCGGGAAATCACGCAACTTCTCCGACGCCCTGGTCTATTCGGGGCGCTGGCTCAACGGTTTCGACGTTTCCGACACGCTGAGCATGAATCTCGGCCTGTCCGCCAATTACGGCCCCAACCGCACCGGACCTGACAACCACACGCTGATCTACGGCGCCGATTTTTACGGTAAATGGCTGCCGGCGCGGGCCGTGCGCGGCTTCCCGTTCGTTTCGCTCACAGCCGAGGTCATCGGACGCCATTACGAGGCCGGCAACGTCGACAACGCGAACCTTACCGACCTGGACGACTGGGGCCTATACACCCAGGGCCTCCACGGGTTCACCCCGGGCTGGGTCGCCGGGCTGCGCTTCGAATACGGCAACGGAAGCGGTCAAAACCCAGCCGGTCCGCGCGCCGGCGACGATGTAAACCGCGCGGCGCGCTACCGCATTTCGCCGAATCTGACCTGGTACCCGACCGAGTTTTCCCATATCCGCCTACAGTACAACCATGATTGGTCGGAGCACCTTCCGGCGGCGGGGCTGGCGGCGACCGCCGATCCGTCCACGGGTACCCTCGACAGCCACACCGCCGACAGCATCTGGGTGCAGCTCGGCATCGCCCTTGGCGCCCACGGCGCCCACAAATTCTAGGTGCCGTCATGTATCGCAAGATTCTCATTCCGATCGCTGTCGCGCTGCTCGCCACGGGCCGCGCGGCGCTGGCCGATCTCGACGTGGTCACCACCACTACCGATCTCGCCGCGATTGCTGAGGCCGTGGGCGGCGACCATGTCGAGGCGTTCAGCCTGACCCCGGGCACGCGCGACCCCCATTACGCCGAGGCCAAGCCCAGCATGATCCGCCGCGTCCATCGCGCGGACCTGTTTCTCGCGGTCGGCGCGGATCTGGAAATCGGTTGGCTGCCGGCGGTGCTGCGCGCTGGGCGCAACGCCGACGTACTGCCCGGCGCGACCGGCTTTCTGGACCTGTCGACGGCGGCGCGCCTGTTGGACGTGCCGTCCGGTCCGGTCAGCCGCGCCATGGGCGACGTCCACCCGCGCGGTAATCCCCATTACTGGCTCGATCCGGAGAACGGGCGGTTGATGGCGCGTGCCATCGCCGCGCGGCTCGCGCTACTCGATCCCGACGGCGCGCAAGCCTATGCGGACGGCTTGGCGGCATTCGAGGCGGGACTAGACCGCAAGCTGCCGGACTGGCGCGCCGCGTTGACGCCGCTGCGCGGACGTCCGGTGGTCGCGTATCACACCTCGTTCCGATATTTGAGCGTGGCGTTCGGCTTCAACATCGTGGATTTGGTCGAGCCCAAGCCGGGCATCGCGCCTACGGCGTCCCATCTCAACGGTCTGGTGGCCAGGATCGCGGCGCAAGATATCGGGCTGCTGATCGTCGAGCCTTATTACGAGCGCCGTTCGTCGCAATTCCTGAGCGACAAGACCGGAATTCGCGTCGCCGTGGTGCCCCAGTCGGTCGGCGCCGAAGAAGGCATCAAGACCTATTTCGACCTGTTCGACGGCGTCGTTGCGGCGCTTGGCGCGAGGGAGGGACCATAACTTGGATGCCTGGGTGATCCTGCTGCCCGCCTTCGCGCTGAGCGTTCTTCTGGCCGTAACCCACACCTATCTGGGACTCCACGTGCTGGCGCGCGGCATCATTTTCGTCGATCTGGCGCTGGCCCAGGTTGCCGCGCTGGGCGCCAGCCTGGCCTTTCTATTGGGACAGGACCCGCACGGGCTCGACGCCCATCTTTATGCCCTGGGCGCCACGCTGGTGGCGGCTTTCGGATTTGCCCAATTGCGCCGGGTGCCGGGAAAGACCACGCGCGAGGTGGTCATCGGCTGCGTCTACGTGGTCGCCACCGCCCTGGCCATCGTCGTGCTCAGCCGATCCGCCCCGGGGCTCGAGGAACTCAAGGCCCTGCTGAACGGCAATATCCTGTGGGCGCGCTGGGACGAAATCGGACTGATCGCCGCCGTGTACGCCGTTCTGGCGGCGCTCCACGTTATCTGGTGGCGCCGCTTTTACGCGCTGTCATTCGGGTCCGAGGACGGCGAGCGGCCGGGCTTTACGTGGGAGTTCCTGTTTTTCGCCTCTTTCGCCGTGGTGATCACCCTGGCGGTCAACTTGGCTGGGGTGCTGGTCGTCTTCGCGTTCTTGATCATCCCGGCGTTCAGCGCCTCCCTGTTGGCCCGAACTTTCGGTGCCCGCCTGTTGTCAGGCTGGGTGATCGGGGTGGTTGGAAGTCTGGCCGGACTGTGGGTGTCGTTCAATGCCGACTTACCGGTCGGCGCCACCATGGTCTCGCTGCTCGGCCTGTTGCCGATTCTGGCCGCCACCGCCGCCGGACTGGCCTGGACCCGAAGGCGCGCCATCGGGGAATAGGAGCCGAGATAAAGAAACGTGATTATCCCCTTGACACCGGTAGGGGTGGGGAGTCAAGATCGGGGGTATGGACAAGATCATCGCAATTGTTCTTGCGGAGTGGCGTGTGGTTAACGGTGCTCCAATAGCTTTCGGTGCCGCTGTTTTTGTGGCATCCGTTATAATTTGGTTCGCTATGGATTGGCGCTATAGCGGGCAGCTGGAAAACGAAAAAAGTGACAAAGAGCATTGGAAGAATTTGGCCGAGATATACGAAAGCCGGATGGGGGCGAGCGCGATCCCAGTTTCAAATGCCGCATATCAGTTGAGTCCTGAGCAATGGGCGGCGTTCTCTGCGGTGGCTAATGTCCCATATGGGGGAGACCACGAAATTTTTGTAACCTACGCTGCAAGCTGTGATGATTGCGGGAAGTTTGCAAATGATGTTGTTGGGCGGCTTGAGGCGCTAGGTGGGTGGACGTTGTACGGTGGTGGTCCTGGGCCAGATATGGGGGACTTTGCCGTGGGGATAAATATCCGGGTTCAAAGCACGCCGGCACCAAA
>CAJWQN010000225.1 GCA_913045505.1 uncultured Rhodospirillaceae bacterium
ATCCGCTCACCTTCCTGACCCTGCCCGAGGGTCTCTATCGGCGCATGACCGCTGGCGCCGGCCGGCCGAACCGGGTGCTGGCGCCGGCCTGGCGGGACTGGATCGGAAGTTCGGGCCTGCGCGGCTCGCTCCGCGTCACCCGGCTGGCCGGCCTGCCCGGCGAAATCGCGCCGGCGCGGTGGCCGGACATCGATCCCGCGCTCCGTGCCCGCGCCCTGGCCACGGTCGGGACGATTCGGCCCCGTCTCGCGCCGGCGCTGGCCAAGCTTGCCGATCAGGATCTGGCGATCAGCGGCTGCGTGCTGATCGCGGAAAAGCCGGCCGCCTAAATCGCATCCAGTATCTGCTCGAAGCGGCGGGAGACTGACTCGAGGGCGAACCGCTCCGGCAACCGGGCCGGCCGCGGCGCCGCCACCGGCGCCGGCGCGAGTGCGGCCATGGCGGCGGCGAAGGCATCCCGAGTCCCGGCCACGGTGACGGCGGCGGTCTCGGCCGCCAATTCGTCGATGCCGCCGGCTTCGGGGCTGGCGATCACCGGCGTGCCGCAGGCCAGGGCCTCGAGCGCGACATTGGGCATCCCCTCCCAGCGCGACGGCACCAGACAGGCGTCGGCGCCGGCAAGCCAGGGCCAGGGCTTGGCCACGAAACCCGTGAACCGGACCCGCTCGGCAATGCCGAGGGACCGGGCCGCCGCTTCCAGCCGCGCCCGTTCCGGGCCGTCGCCGAGGACGGTCAAATGGGTGTCGCTTGGCCCGTGGCCGAGCAGCGGCAACAGGCGATCGACCCCCTTCTGGCGGGTCAGGCGGCCAGCGACGACGAAGCGGAGGCCGGCGCCGAGAGCCCGGACGGGCCGGGCCGCGGCAGCGCGGAGTCGGGCGATATCGACCGGATTGCAGAGCGGATAAATACGGTCGGGCGCGACCCGGAAACGCGCCGCCATCTCATGGGCGGTGCGATCATGCTGGCACAACACCCCGTCGGCGGTGGGGTACAACAGCCGATAGGCGAGTGCGGTCATGACCGGCCACGGCGCCTGGGGCAGACTTTGGGAGGGCGTGTTGGCCTCGCGCGTCAACAGGCGGGTGCCGGCCGGCAGCACCGGGCGCAGGCCAAGCAGCGCCAGATTGACATGGCCGAACGTGGACACCACCACCGCCGGGCGCAATCGGCGCAAACAGCGGACCAGCGGCGCCAGCACGGCGCGCAGCCGGGGCCGGGCCAGGTCGTGGACCGGCACGCCCGCCGGCACCATATCGATCAATGGCCCGGCGCCCCGAAGGACCACCAGCGCGGGCGCGAACCGGTCCCGATCGAGCGCGCCGATCAGGGTCAACATCACCCGTTCTGCGCCGCCGCCGGCGAACGAGGGCAGCACGAACGCGATCGGGCGCCCCATCACGCCACCGCGGCAGCCGAGTTCAGTGCCACCAGCGCCCGTCGGGGGCGAAGAAAATCTGATCCATGTAGCGGACCATGCGCCGACCGATCGGCACGCGATCCTGAAAGGCGCGCACCTCGTCGGCGCTGATCAGGCCCAGCGCCAGCTTGATCGCGAGCCACGGTTCATTGAAGTCACCCTCGTAGATGAAGGTGCTGGTGCGCGGGTTTATTTCGATCAACTTGTCGCCGATATATTGCAGGCTGAGATTGTAGGCGAGCGGGATCTCCCGAATGATGGTGCGGGTTCGCGCGACCAGCGCCGGGCGGTCGATCAGCTCTCCCCTGTCGATCACGCCCCAACGGTGCGATTCGCGCGCCTTGACGGTGGTCAGCAGCGCCTCGCCCCGGTAGGCCAGGGTCATGGCGTCGCATTCCTCGCCGGTCACCACCTCCATCAGCAACAGCGACGGGAACGTGGGCGAATCGCGGAAGATCGACACGAACTCGTCGAGAGTCATGTATCGTGACACCGGCTTGTGGTTGAGCAGCAGGTCGCGCCGGTCGAACCGCTCCGACAGGATCCGGAAACCGCGCGTCCCCTTGCCACGGTGCGGCTTGAAGCACAGCTCGCGCTCGGGGTAGCCCATGGCACGGACCATGTCGACGAACTGATCGAGGTCGGCCGGGGCGCGGAATTCAGGCACCAGATCGGCGGCGACCGCTTGCAGCCTTCCGTAAAGAGCCAGCTTGTTGGTGGCGATTTCGAGCGCCGCCGAATCGGAGCCGCAGACCCGGGTTCCCAACTCCTCGATCCGGTCGCGGAGACGCGCGATATGGGGCACATCGGTCTCGGAGACATTGAGGAACACGTCGGGCTTCTCGCCCCGCACGACCTCGAGCACGGCATCCGCGTAGCCGGTCGCGCCGGCCGGCGGAATCGGGTAGAACGCATCGGCCAGAAAGCCGCCAGCGGCTTCGGAATCCATATCCACGGCGACGATTCTGACCGGGCGCTCACCGTTCTCCTTGAGGTGGCGAATCAAGGTCGGGCTTTGCGGCGCGCCAGCCGCCGTGATCAGAACGCTGATCGGCGCGGTCACGCGGCGCCGGCCGTCGAGCCGCCCTCGACGCGGGCGAGCCGGCGCCGAGCCTCATCGGCGAGGCGCCCAAGGCGCTGGCGCGTGGCCTGCTCGCGCGCGGTCATGGTTTCCTTCTCGTTGTCCTTGGCCTGGGCCAGAACATAGCCGACCGGCTGATAGGCGGTGCTGCTGTGCTCGAGGCTGATGCTGCCAAGCCGCCCGGTCAGCAGGCGCCGGCCGTGGGCGATGGCGCCGGCAAGACCGTCCGCCACGTCTTCAGGATTGATCAGCCGCCCGTCACGCAACAGGCCGACGATGGGTTTGATCATCACCGTGTGGTGGCGCAGCATCGAGGTCATCATGCGGACATCGAGGTGCTCGGTGGCGCCGACCTCGGCTAACACCAGCGGCGCCACCAGCCGGTCGGTGAACACGTAGTCGCCGCGCCGCAGAAAGCGGGTCCGCTCCATGAACTCCTGATACACCGACTGCAACCCGTCCCGGTGCTTGGGCGACAGCACCGCGGGCACGATCACGTCGGCGTGCAGCAAATCATGATGGGCGTTGCGCACGCCATCGTCGCGGCGCTTGATGATGCACCGGTATTCCTCGTCGGGTCCGACCTTGGTCGGGCAGATGTCGCAGGCGATGCAGGGACGGATGGGTTCCGACAACAGATCGAGCACCGTGATCTCGGCGTCCTCGGCGACCGTCCCGAACAGGGGCGCAAGCGCACCGACCAGCGCCCCGGCACGGTCCTGCAACACCCACAGATCGACTCGCGGCAAATCGACGAGCCGACTGTCGCGCGCGGTCCGCAACTGGCTGGTGACCCGAGCGATCCGGCGGCCGGTTCCGATCGAGGTGTTGATGCCGTAGGTATCCTTGGGCATGGTGCCGACATCGCCGGCATGGCCCGTGCCGCCGTACTGGGACGTGGTCTCGGAGTCGTTCCCGACCCCGAGCAACCCGACATCGAGCATGTCGAGCATCTGATAGATCAAAGTGGTTTCCTGGCCACCGTTGCGCTTGGCACCGACCGCGAGCCCGCCATAGACCTTGCCGGCGAGGTCGGCGCGGAGCGAGGTATCGGCGCGCAGCATTTCGATGAACCGTTGGCTGAGGCTGCCGCGATCGCCGAAATAGACCGGCGTCGACAGCACGAAACCGTCGGCCGCGCGCAAGGCCGCCTTCAGGCGATCGAGCGCGACCGGATTGCCATCGGCGGGGAAATGGTCGGCCAGCGGCAGATGATCGATCGCGGCCCCCTCCTGGCGCGCGCCCCATAACGCCGCGACCAGGCAGATTTCGCTGTTTGACAGGCCGCGCTGACCGCCCATGGCCCGCAGCCGCCGGTAGAGCTCGTCGAATGCCAGGCCCTCGGCACGTCCCGCCGCGACGAACTGGTCGAGATGGATCTGCGCCTGCTCGGCAAGATAGCGATCCAGATCGGCGCGATCGCCAAGCCCCTTCAACTCCGTCACCAATCGACGCGCGCCGGCCTTTGAGCGCGCGTTACGCAAGCTTGCCGACAACCCCAATATTCTCGGTTTCACCTCGGATCCCCCTGGTTCGATGGCGCGCTCCAAGTATGCCAGCGCGCGGATCGGTGAACAAGCTTTGTGTTCATTTATTGAACGCCATTTCGGCCACGACCGTGCCAGCGATTTCGGCCAACGCTGCGGGGTCCAGTCCACCGGCGCTGAGGCGGCCGCCGGACACGGTCATCCGGCACCCGAGCGGATGGTGCGCGAGCTTGAGAAAACCGTTGATCTCGGCCGCGGTTGCAAGGCCGGCGGCGGCATGGACGCGTGCCTCCAGATGGTTGCCGAGCGCGGCCTGAACGCCGTTGCCGAACACCACCTCGAGACCGTGGGCCCGGGCGACGCCAATCAGATCGACGGTCGCGGCCATGCCCGGGTGCTTGCAGAGCTTGAGCTTGACCAGCTTCGCGCCGGCCGCGGCGGCATGCGCGATGTCGGCGGCGCCGGCGATCGATTCGTCCAACATCAGCGGCACCGGCACGACCGCGGCGAGCCGGGCGAAATCATCCCATCGGGGCGGCGCGAACGGTTGTTCCAACAATGCCACCGGCAGGTCGCGGACGCCGTTGGCCAGGGCCAGCGCGGACTCGTAATCGAGGGACTGGTTGGCGTCGAGACGGAGCCGGGCGCCGACGTCGAGGGCGGTGGCGACGGCGCGCACCCGGGCAAGGTCGGCCGCCACCGGGGCGCCGCCCACTTTGAGCTTGAGCACGCGATAGCCGTCCGCGATCAACCGCGCCGCCGCCGCCGCCGCCGCCGCCGGAGTGTCACCGCCACACAGACCGACCACCGGGATCGCGGCATCGACGGGCGCCAGGAACGCCCGTTCAGGACCCTCGCGGGCGGTCTCCAACGCGCAGGCCAGCGCGCTGGCGACGAACGGCGCCTGATGTGAGAGGGCATCGATGATCGGCCCGAGCGGATCACCTCGGGCCAGGGATACGGCCACGCGCGAAAGCTCGGCAGCCACCGAATCAGGGCTTTCGTCACTGTAGCCGGGGAGCGGCGTGACCTCGCCGAATCCGATGCGCCCGTCGACGTCGAGGCAAATGAAAAAGCTATCGAGTGCGGTCAAGGTCGCGAACGATAGACGATACGGCTCGGGGAGCGG
>CAJWQN010000226.1 GCA_913045505.1 uncultured Rhodospirillaceae bacterium
CGGGCGCCGCCGCGGGCGGCGGCGATCGCGGTCGCCGCGCCGATCACCGGCGACCGGGTGGTCCTGACCAATCGAGGCGAATGGCGATTCTCGGCCCGCGCCGCCGCTGGTGCCCTGGGCCTGGATCGCTTGACCGTGGTCAACGATCTCTGCGCGCTCGCCCTGGCGCTCCCGGTGCTTGGCCGCGCCGATTGGACGCCTCTTGGGCCGGGCCCATCAAATGGCGCGGACGGCGCCCCCCAGGCGGTGCTGGGGCCCGGCACCGGCCTGGGTACCGCCGCGGTCGTTCCCAGCGGGGAGGGCTGGGTCCCGGTCGCCGGCGAAGGCGGGCATGTGACCCTGGCGGCAACCGACGATCGGCAGGCGGCCCTGATTCGCCAAATCCGGGACTCCGGTGCGCGGGCAACACCCGATCGGCTGGTCTCGGGCCCGGGCCTGGCCCGAATCCACGCGGCCCTGGCCGCGATCGACGGCGTCGACGGCGTGCCTCATCAGGCACAAGACATCGCCGCCGGCGCGTGCCCCTATTGTGTCGAGACGGTGGCCCTGTTCGCGTGCCTGCTCGGCGCCCTGGCCGGCGACCTTGCCTTGACTTATGGCGCCCGCGGCGGCGTTTATGTCGGTGGCGGTGTGGTGCCGAAGCTGGGCGTGGCGTTTCCGGGCGACCTGTTCCGCCGCGAATTCGAGGCCAAGGGTCGTTTCGCCGAATATGTCGCCGCGATCCCCACCCGCCTGATCACGCACCCCCACGCGACCTTGATCGGCGCCGGCCAGGCTTTCGGGAGGATCGGCGCCGGATTGGTGCATGTGGTGTCATAGCCCGGGCGCGGTGGTGGACGCCGGCGTCATCCGGCCAGGCGGCGTTTGTCGCGGCGGGGATGAAGGCTATACTCACATATCGGACTGTTTGTACGAGTGGAGAGGATGGATATGGCCGAGCCGGGCCAGCCACCAAAGGTCGATCGGCGACCACTGAACATTCAGCTAAGCGACGCGATCACCGAACTCGCCGCGGTGCGCAAGGAATTGGGGGAGCGCGAAAAGATCATCAAGGACCTGCATGACCATGCCTTGAATGCCGGCGAGAACCACGAGGCCACGACCCTGACCCTGACCAAACTTCGCCAGGACTATCAGAACGTCTGCAACATCCTGGAGAGCAAGGACCGCGAGGTCGCGGCGGCCATGCGGCTGAACACGATCATGATCATTCTGCTGGTGGTGGGCGTTATGGTCGCCGTGTTGGGCGGTGTGGTGTTCTAGAAATCGGATGCGCGCCGCGCCGGCAACGATTCCGATCCGGGGCTCGAGGTGTGGCGATCCGCCGGCAGAGCGGGCATGAATTTCATTTTCATGCTCACCCGCGACGACCGGACGGTGGCGGACGCCCTCGAAGTCCTCGACGTGATCTCGGGGTTGGGACTCCTCCATATCGGTTTCAAGGACATGGGCGTCGGCCTCGATACCCTGCGGTCTCTGAACCGGGCGATCAAGGGTGCCGGCGGCACCAGCTATATGGAGGTGGTCAGCACCGAGGATAGCGATTGCCTGCGCGCGGCGCGAACCGCGGTCGAGGTCGGCGTCGATTGCCTGCTCGGCGGCACCAACGCCCAGTCCATGCTTGAAACGCTCGCCGGGAGCGACATCCGGTATTATCCGTTCGCGGGACGCCCGGAGGGGCATCCGACCCGGTTGGGGGGCACGCCTGAAGATGTCGCCGGCCATTGCCGCGATTACGCCCGGCTCGGTTGCGCCGGCATCGATCTGCTCGCCTACTGTGCGTTCGAGGCCGATCCCCTGGACTTGGTTCGGGCGGCTCGTGAGGCCACGGACGGCGCGGTCATCGTCGCCGGGAGCGTCGATACGGCGGAGCGGATTCGCGCCTTGGCCGAGGCCGGCGCCGATGCTTTCACGATCGGCTCGGCCGCGTTCGACGGCTCGTTCTCGCCCCGCAAGGGCTCGATCCGGTCGCAATTGCGCGACATCATGGCCGCCTGCGAGGACGCCGCCGAGGCCACCCTGGCCGCCGGCTGATCGCGGGATGGCTCACCCCGCGCCGTCGGTCGCGTCCGCGATCTCGGACCGAAAGACTTCGTATTTGCCGCCGGGCAGGCTCGGGATATCGTCCACATAGGCGATCGGAAACAAGAACCGATGGCGGAAGGCGCGCGCGAAAAAGGCCCGCAGGTTCTCTTCGTCGTCAGCGGTCAAGGGCCGGTGCACCGCCAGGGTCACGTCAATACGTTCGCGCGATTTCTGAATCAGTTGGAATTGCCTGATCGGAAGATCCAAGAGCACCGGTTCGGCGCCGAAATCCGGGAACTGGGTGCCACCGTCGGGAAGAACCACCAGATTCCGATACCGGCCGACGATCCGGTCGATAACCGGCAGCCCGCGCCCGCAGGGGCAGGCGCCGCCGACGGTCGCGTAATCGCCCAATTCGTACCGGATCAGCGGCATGGCGAAGTTGTGGAGGGGCGTGACCACCACCCGGCCGGTCTCACCGGGCGCGCAGGGCCGGTCGTCGGAGTCCAGCACTTCGACCAGGATCGCTTCCGACTGGACGTGATAATGGGGCTGCTCGGGGCACTGAAGGGCGATGGTCGCGGTCTCGTTGGCGCTGTAGATGTCGGAAATCGGCACCTCCCATTCCCGCCGGCAGACCTTGCGCAGCGCCGGTTCCAGCGCCTCGCCGAAGGTCCGCACTTCACGCAGCGATTTCGGTCTGGCACCGATTTCGCGCGAGCGATGGATCATGCCCAGAAGCATCGACGGGTGGGCCTGCAAATAGGCCGGATCGGCGCGGATCACCCAGTCCAGGAGTTCGTTGATCGGCAGGGTCGCGTCAAGGCGAAACGACTCCCCGGTTTGATAACCGGGGACCCAGCCGTTCTCGCGCGCGGCCGGCAATCCGGCGATCCCCAGGGTCCCGATGGTGACGTTGGTCGCCGCGAAATCGCGCCGATGCCACAAGTGATAACGCTGGGCCAGGGCGCGTGAGATGGTCGAGGAGAGCGCGGCGCGGACAACTTGGAGCGGTCTTCCCGTCGAGCCGGTGGTTCGAATGTGAACCAGGCGCCCGTGGTCCGGCGGTGGCGATTCGCTTCGCAGCGCCTCGCCGAAGTCCTGGATATCCGTGCGCCTCAGCAGCGGAATCCGACGGAATTCCTCGATCGACGGGGGCAGCGCCGTTTCCGCGGCAAAGGCCGAAAGGCGATCCCGGTAATAGGGGACCGTTCGCGCGGCATGGCGGAGCAGGATCGCAATCTGTTCGAGTTGATGGCCAAGCAGCCGCTCCGGGGGCCACCACTCGCTGTCCTGGAGCTGAAATTGGAGGGCGAAGAGCCGGGCGTCGTCTTCGCCGCCGATGGCCGGCCAGTGAATCCCGCTGGTACCCGAGAGCGGCAGCACCGGGGGGCCGGGAAGCGTGGGCCTGGTGGGCGGGATGTCGGGCATCGATTCGATCGGGCTGGGGTCCGAGCCGAAGGATAGCGGGGCGGGGGCTCGGGCCCAAGCGCCGATCACCGGCGCCGGCCCGACGCGCCGGCGGCCGCGGTCATCGACGGATGGATCGAGCGCATCCGCTTGATCGACCGCCCGACCAATACCGGCCGCGATCGTGGAGCTTCGCCAGGCAATGGGCGGCGGACGAGAAGGGCCGGAGGAATAAGCGCCCTTAGCTCAGCTGGATAGAGCACCAATCTTCGAAGCTTGGGGTCGCCGCGCGGTCCATGCCCGGCGCTCACCCAACAACCATGGCATCTCAATTTGCAGAAGATTTTGGTCACGACACGGGTGTTTGCAACAGAATCCCCCAGACAGCGGACGCGAATCGGTCGCTTCGAGCCGGGCTGGTCGTGACCCGACTCGGACATTCGGCGGTGCCGCCACATCGCCCTATTTCGACCCCGCCAACAGGAACTTCGCCGCCTTGAAATGGGCAGAGCCGAAGGCCTCCGTGAACAAGTCGTAGATCGGGGTGAGTTACCCGTCCAAGGATTTCGGCGGCAGCTAGAACATGCGCCGGTAACCCATGGCCGCGCGGACGCGCTTCTCGGCCATGTCGACCGCCGCCGTCCGGGGTGTCGATCCGGATTCGCGGGCGAGGTCGAGGACTTCCCTCGTATTCCGCGTGATCTTCTCCTCTATGGCCTGCAACGCCTGGCTCTGGGTTCCGCCCGCGTATTCGACCGCGGCACAGATGACACCGCCGGCGTTGGCGATGAAGTCGGGCAGGCTGAGCACGCCGCGCTGGTGAAGCCGTGTCTCCGCTTCGGCCGTGATCGGGATGTTGGCACCCTGCAGGACGAGCTTGGCATCCAGGCGATCGACATTTTCGGATCGGATGACATCGGGGCGCGCGGCCGGGATCCAGATATCGCAGGCAACGTCGATGATGGCCTGGCGGTCGCCCTTGCCGCCGGTCCCGAGGTCGGCGACGCTCTTGCCGGCGCGTTTCAACTCATCCAGGGCCTCCAGATCAAGGCCATCGGCATTGACGACCGTGCCGCGGGAATCGGACGCGCCGACCAGAATCGCGCCTTTCTCGACCAGGAACCGCGCGCCGTGCCTGCCGACCGAGCCATAGCCCTGAATCGCCAACCGCGCGCCGTCGATCTCAACGCCACAGAAGTCCTGAGCCACCTCCGCCGCCGCGGCGAGGCCGAAGCCGGTGGCGCCGATTTCGTCGAGAGGGATGCCCCCTGTCTCGCGTGGCAAGCCGACGGAACGGCCGATTTCGTCCTTGGCCCAGGCCATGCAGGATTCGTTCGTGCCCATGTCCGGGCCGACGATATAGTCCTTGATGTCTCCGATCGCCCGCGCCAATGCACGGATATGGCGCTCCTTTTCGGAGTCGGGCATCCGCGGATCGCCGAAAATCACCGACTTGCCACCGCCGTGGGCCAGACCGGCCGCGGCGTTCTTCAGCGTCATGGCGCGCGCCAGCCGAAAGCATTCGCCGACGCTGACATCGGGGGCCATACGGCAACCACCGATCGCGGGGCCGGCGGCGACGTTGTCGACCACGAGGATCGCCCGCAACCCGAGCCGCGGCTCGGTGATGTGGACGATCTGGTCCGGGCCCAGATCGTCGGCGAAACGGAACAT
>CAJWQN010000227.1 GCA_913045505.1 uncultured Rhodospirillaceae bacterium
GCGGTCAATTCATGTGCTACGTAAAGCGGTCAATTCAAAGTGCTATCGACAGCCTGGCGCGGAAGTCACAGTCAGTTGAACAGAAGTGACTCGGCAATTGATCCGAGCGCCCGTGTAATGCCGGATGTGGATTCTGCCGGAGGGAAGCCGGAGCTAGCCGATCGGATGGTGCGCCTGATCTCGGTGAAGCTGTTGATCACCCGCGAACGCGGTCGAGTCGGAGGACATGGAGAAGATGACTGGAACTACAAGAAACAGACTGCTGACCACGACGGTGATTCCGTTCGTACTCGGCGTAGGATTGATGGCGACGGGCTGTACGCAGACCAGTGCGCAAGCATGCAATCCGCGCGTCGCGCAGGGTTGCGGCGCCTGCAAGGCCTGTGGCGCGTGCAACCCCTGCGCGGGCAAGTGCGGGGCGTGCGGCGCCTGCAATCCGTGCGCGGCCAAATGCGGTGCGTGCGGCGCGTGCAATCCGTGCGCGGCGAAATGCGGCGCGTGCGGCGCGTGCAATCCTTGCGGGGCCTGTGGCGCCTGCGGTGCCGGCGGCGCGATGACCGAATGCGTTGTGCCGCGGGTCGCCTGTAACCCCTGCGCGGCCAAGTCCGGCGGCTGCAATCCGTGCGGAGCCGAGTGCGGCGGCTGTAATCCCTGCGCGGCCAGTTGCGGTGCTTGCAATCCGTGCAATCCTTGCGCGGCCAAGGCCTGCGGAGCGTGCAATCCCTGCGCCGCTTGCGGTGCTTGCGGGCCTTGTGGCGCGGGCGGCGCCGAGTTGACCGATGCCGAGGCGATGACCGCCTATGACTGCGCCAAGGATGAAATGGCCGCAGCCTACAAGATGTCCGGGCTTCCGGCCGCGGGCCAGTTCATGAACTGGAAAAACTACGCCAACAACCCCTATCCCTCGGCAACCCATGGCGGGCGCTATGTCAACAACTACGGCAACGACACCGCGCGAAACTACGGGCGCTACGAGAATGTGGGTGTGTTGCCGACGGGCTCGGTCCTGGCCAAGAACAGCTTCGGTGTCAACGGCGCCGGCAAGGTCATGATCGGACCGCTGTTCCTGATGGAAAAAATGCCCGCCGGATTCAACACCGATTTCGGCGATTGGCGCTATTCGATGGTCATGCCGGACGGCTCGATATTTGGCCGAACCGGCGGCAAGGGCTCGGCCAAGGTGCAGTTCTGCGCCGACTGCCACACGGCGCTCGGTGCCGAGCAGGATCACCTGCTGTTCATGCCGCCCCAGTATCGAATGTAGCGTTCTTTCCGCCGGCGGCCTGTCCGCTCCGCCGGCGGGATGCACCGGGTGACGGTTCCGCCATACCCGTCGCCTGGGAAGGGGGAGCCCTCGGGCCCTCTCACCCCCGGAGGGGCGGTGGTCTAGGCCACCGCCCCTTTTCCACGGCCGACTCCCGAGCCGTCGCGATGGAGTTTCAGGGCCGTGTAAATAAACTGGTTGACCGGCGTCGGGATGCCGAGCGCGCGGCCCATCCGCACCACGGCCCCGTTTAGCCAATCGAGTTCCAGTGGCTTGGCGTGGGTCACGTCGTAATGCATTGAAGAGGTCATCTCCCACGGCACCTGGTCAAACCGACCGATCGTCGTCTCCAGCACCGATTCGGCGAGGGGAATCTCCCGCGCCCGGGCCACGGCGATCACCTCGCGGGCCGCCTCCGCCAACATCTCGCGGGTCTCCGGCTCGTCGCGGATCGGGCCGATCGGCAACCGGGTCAGGGCGGTCATGCCGTTATGGGGGCAGAGGAAGATGAACTTGGCCCAGAGCTCCGAGTCGATGTCCTGGGTCAGGGTCGCATCGATGCCGGCGCTCACGCAGACGTCCAGAAATGCCTTGCCCCGCGCACTCGGGCGCCCGTCGCGCTCGCCGAACAGGATTCGGGCGATTGTGCCACTGTGGGCGATCATGCCCGGCGCGGCGATCAGCGACAGCATATAGGCGACGCCGCCCATGACCGGCGCCGGTCCCAGCAAGGCGGCCAGGCGATCCTCGTTTTCGACCCCGTTCTGAAGCGAAATCACGGCGGTGTCGGGGCCGAGCAGGGGCTTGGCGGCGGCGGCGGCGGCTTCGGTGTCTCCGCTTTTGACGCAGACCAGCACCACGTCCTGCGGGCCAAGGCCCTCGGTCTCCTCCCGCGCCACCACCTCGGGCAACGCGACGTCGCCGAGCGGGCTGGTGATCCGGAGACCGGATTCCCGCATGGCGCCGAGATGGGCGCCGCGCTGGATGAAGGTCACCTTGGCCCCCGCCGCCTGCAGACGGGCCCCGAAATAGCCGCCGACCCCGCCCGCTCCGATTACCGCCACGCGCATCGTGCCTTGCCCCGGCATCGTTCCTTGACGGCGGCACATGGCCGATGGCGCCGGTTGCTGTCAAGGGCCGCGCCTCCCTGGGCCAGGCGGCGATTGCCTAGGCGCGGAGAACAGGGTCTATTGGCCCGGCACCCGATTCACCAATCCGGAACCAGGTCATGTACAGCTATCAAATCACCGAATGGGCCAAGCCGCTGGAGCGGCGTGAGTGCGATACGCCCGAGCCCCAAGGTACCGAGGTGCTGATCCGAATCGACGCCGCCGGCATCTGCCACAGCGACCTCCATATCTGGGACGGCTATTTCGATCTCGGCGGCGGCCAGCGCCTGACCCTGGACGACCGTGGCGTCGCGCTGCCCCTGACCCTGGGCCACGAGATCGTCGGCGAAGTGGTGGCGCTGGGGTCGGACGCCGAGGGGGTCGCGGTCGGCGACAAACGGGTGGTGTATCCCTGGATCGGCTGCCGGCGCTGCGAGATATGCGCGAGTGGCGAGGAGCATCTGTGCATGACGCCCCGGTTCCTGGGCGCGCGAGTCGACGGCGGCTACAGCGACTACGTGATCGTGGCCGAGCCGAAATATCTATTCGACTACACCGGGGTGCCGACCAACCTCGCCTGCACTTACGCCTGCGCCGGGCTGACCGCCTACAGCGCCCTCAACAAGGTAGCCCCGCTCACCGAGCGCGACCATCTGGTCATCATCGGCGCCGGCGGGGTCGGGATGAGCGCCCTGCACCTGGCCGCCGCCGTGACCCCGGCTCAGGTGATCGTCGCCGACATCGATCCCACCAAGCGCAGCGCCGCCCGCCAGGCCGGTGCCACGGACACCATCGACAACGGCGCCGACGACGCGATCAAACGGGCGCTCGACATCACCGGCGGGGGCGCCGCCGCGACCATCGATTTCGTCGGCGCGCCGGTCACCACCGGATTCGGCCTCGAGATCCTGCGCAAGGGCGGGATCCACGTGGTGGTCGGGCTCTACGGCGACGCTTTGCCGCTGTCGCTGCCGATGCTCCCCTTCAAGGTGCTGACCCTCAGGGGCTCCTATGTCGGCTCGGTTGCGGAGATGGCGGCGCTGATGGACTTGGTGCGGTCGGGAAAGGTGCCGCCGATCCCAATCCACCCGAGGCCGCTGCCGGAGGCCAATCAAGCCCTCGACGATCTTCGCCAAGGCCGCGTCCTCGGCCGCACCGTGCTCAATCCGTGACCGGGTCCGAGCGGTTGCACAGGCGGCCGAGCAGCACCATGTCGGAGTCGGCGATTTGCCGGCGCGCCTGCTCGGCGAAGCCGCACCGGGCATAGAAGCGGCGGTTGCGGGCGCCGGCCGCGGTCACCAGATGGACACCGGCCAGCCCGGCCGCCCCGCACTCGGCGACGAAGAACTCGACCAACGCCGCGCCGATGCCCCGGTCGCGGAAATCCGGATGGCAGTTGACGTGAAAATGAGCGGGATAAAGCCCGTATAGACCTTCGAAGGCCCGGTAATAGAAGAGATCGTCATAAAGCGGGCGCGCGGCGGCGCTGTCGGGACAGCCGGTCAGATAGGCGGCCAGTACACCCCGAGGCGTCCGGTACAGCAGCACCGATTCCTGAACCTCGGAAAGATAATATCCGGTCCACCGGCGCCAGAAACGCTTTCTGTCCGCGCCCACGAGGCCGCTGCCGGCGCCCGAGGACAGAAAGAAAATCTCCTCGATCCGGTCGCGCGCCGCCGCGTGCCCGGCCTCGTCCGACAAGCGCGTGATCATCGCCGGCCCTATTCGACGGTCACCGATTTGGCCAGGTTGCGGGGCTGGTCGACATCGGTGCCCTTGAACACGGCGACGTGGTAGGCGAGCAGTTGGACCGGGATCGAATACAGGATCGGCGCGACGAAGGGGTCCACGGACGGCAGGGTGATCGAAGCGAAGGCGCGATCGCCGAGCGCCGCGATCCCTTGCGTATCGGTCATCAGAACCACCTGGCCGCCACGGGCCATCACCTCCTGCATGTTCGACGCGGTCTTCTCGAACAGCGCGTCCGAGGGTGCGATCACGATCACCGGAACGCCGTCGTCGATCAGCGCGATCGGCCCGTGCTTCAGTTCGCCGGCGGCATAGGCCTCGGCATGGATATAAGAGATTTCCTTGAGCTTGAGCGCGCCCTCCATGGCGATCGGGTAACTGGTGCCGCGGCCGATATAAAGCACGTCGCGGACCTCGTGGATGGTCTCGGCGATCTCGCGCAGACGCTCGTCGTGGTGCAGCACCTCGGCCGCCCGCGACGGCACCTCGGTCAGGGCCGAGGCGAGCTTATGCTCCTGGTCCGGCGTCACCGCGCCACGCGCGCGGCCGCAGGCGATCGCCAGGCAGGCCAGGGTCGCGAGCTGGGTGGTGAACGCCTTGGTCGAGGCCACGCCGATTTCAGGTCCCGCCAGGGTCTGGAGCACCGCGTCCGATTCCCGCGCCATCGAGCTTTCGGCCATGTTGACCACCGACAGCGCGGTTTGGCCCTGAGCGCGCGCGAACCGGAGCGCGGCCAGGGTGTCGGCGGTCTCACCGGACTGGGAGATGAAGATGCCAAGACTGTCGGGTGCGATGGGCGGCGCCCGATAGCGGTATTCGGAGGCGATATCGATATCGACCGGCAACTTGGCGATGCCCTCGAACCAATAGCGCGCCACCAGCCCGGCATAGAACGAGGTGCCGCAGGCGACGATGCTGATCCGTTCCAGCTTTCCCAGATCGACAGGCAACTCGGGCAGGCTGATCGAGCGCGCGACCG
>CAJWQN010000228.1 GCA_913045505.1 uncultured Rhodospirillaceae bacterium
CGCCCCGATCAGCGATAGGGCGCATCGGCCGCCAGGTTGGCGGCGATTTCGGTTTCCCAGCGGTCGCCATTGTCGAGCAGTTTGTTCTTGTTGTAGAGCAGCTCCTCGCGGGTCTCGGTGGCGAATTCGTAATTCGGTCCCTGGACGATGGCATCCACCGGACATGCCTCCTGGCAATAGCCGCAATAGATGCATTTGACCATATCGATGTCGTAGCGGGTGGTCCGGCGGCTGCCGTCGGCGCGGGGCTCGGCCTCGATGGTGATGGCCTGGGCCGGGCAGATCGCTTCGCACAGCTTGCAGGCGATGCACCGCTCCTCCCCGCCCGGATAGCGCCTGAGCGCATGTTCGCCCCGGAACCGTGGACTCAGCGGCCCCTTCTCGTAGGGATAGTTGATGGTGACCTTCTTGCGAAACGCGTAACGCAACGTGAGCCACAGGCCCGAGGCCAACTCGGTCAGCAGCAACGCGCGGGCGCTACGATCGATGAACGACATGGCCTTCTCTCCCGACTCCGTAGCCCCGGCCGCTCACCCGGGGAACCAGTCGAACGCGACCAGCGCGCCGGCGGTCACCGCCACCCACAACAGCGAGAACGGCAGAAACACCTTCCAACCCAGCCGCATCAATTGGTCGTAACGATAGCGAGGAAAACTCGCCCTCACCCACAGGAATATGAACAGCACCCCGGCAACCTTGATCCCGAACCAAATGACGCCGGGTATCCAGGTGAACGGGGCGATGTCGAAGGGCGGGAGCCAGCCGCCCAGAAACAGGATCACCGTCATGCCGCACATCAGGATCATGGCCGCGTATTCGCCCAGATAAAAGAGCGCGAACAGCATCGCCGAATATTCGACGAAATAGCCGGCGACCAGGGCCGCCTCGTCCTCGGGCAGGTCGAAGGGGTGGCGGCTGGTCTCGGCCAGGGTCGAGATGATGAAGATGATGAACATCGGAAACAGCGGAATGAAGAACCAGATGTTCTTCTGCGCCAGCACGATGTCGGTCAGGTTGAGCGAGCCCACGCACAACAGCACGGTGACGATCACGAACCCCATCGAAACTTCGTAGGACACCATTTGCGCCGCCGAGCGCAGGGCGCCCAGGAAAGCGTATCTCGAGTTGCTGGCCCAACCCGCCATCAGAATGCCGTACACGCTGAGCGAGGAGACCGCGAACAGATAGAGGATGCCGACATTGATATCGGCCAGCACCCAGCCCTCGCTGAAAGGAATCACCGCCCAGGCAACGAAACTCAGCGTAAACGTAATCATCGGCGCCAGGATGAACACGCCTTTGTTGGCGCCCATCGGAATGATGGTTTCCTTGAGCAGCAGTTTGGCGCCGTCGGCGAGCGGCTGAAACAGGCCGAGCGGGCCGACCACGTTGGGACCCTTCCTGAGCTGCATGGCCCCGATCACCTTGCGCTCCGCATAGGTGAGATAGGCGACGCCGACGAGCAACGGCACCACGATCAGAAGAATCTGGGCGACGATGATGGTCCCGGGCCAAAGGTAGTCGAACCAAAGGGCGGTCATGACCCGTCGCCGCCTGTCGCCGCCATCGCGTCATCCGGAACGAACACGCGGGTGCATTCGGCCATGGTCTCGGAGGCGCGGCTGATCGGGTCGGTCATGTAGTAATTCGCGATCGCGGCCGCGAACGGGGCCGGATCCATCGCGCCGGTGGTGCCGAACGGCGCCCAAGGCGCGGGCGTCAGGTCGTCAGGCGCGGCGAAATGGGGCGCGATCTCGATCATGCGCGCGCGCAACGCCCCCACGTCGTCATAGGGCAGGGTCCGGCCCAGGACCTCCGACAGGGCGCGAAGGATGGTCCAGTCCTCGCGCGCGTCGCCGGGCGGGTCGGCCGCGCGCCTGGCGCGCTGGACACGGCCTTCGGTATTGACGTAATGGCCGGGCTTTTCGGTATAGGCTGCGCCCGGCAACACCACGTCGGCACGCTGGGCGCCGGCATCGCCGTGATGGCCTTGATAGACAACGAAGGCGGCCCCGAATCGTGACGTGTCGATCTCATCGGCGCCGAGCAGATAGAGAACCTCGAGCGCGCCGGACTCGGCGGCGTCGATCATGCCCGTGGTGTCCAGCCCGCCGGTGCCCGGAACCAGCCCCAGGTCGAGCCCACCGACCCGTGCCGCCGCCGCCTGCAGCACGTTGAAGCCATTCCAGTCGTCGGACAGGAAAGTGTAGCGTTCGGCGATCGCGCGCGCCGCGGCCAACACGGCGGCGCCATCGTCGCGGCGGAGCGCACCCATGCCGAGAATCAGCATCGGGCGCTCGGCGGCCGCGAGCGCGGCGCAAAACTCGTGCTTGCCCTCGGCGATTTCCTGGAGCGTGCGCGGCCCGGCGCCCAAGCGGCTGCTCGGATAAGTGAGCCTGGTCTCCGGCCCGACCGTGCCGATCGTGAAGCCGCCGGCCAACCAGCGTTGGCGCAGGCGCGCGTTGACGATCGGGGCCTCGTGGCGGGGATCGGTACCGATCAGCAGGCAGAGATCGGCGATGTCGATGCCGGCGATGGTGCTGTTGAACAGGTATCCGACGCGGGCGGACGGGTCGAGCTTGGCGCCGTCCTGGCGGCAGTCGAGGTTGGGACACCTGAGCGCGGTCATCAAATCCTTGAGCGCGGTCATCGACTCAGCCTCGCACAGGTCGCCGGCGATGGCGCCGATCCGGCTGCCATCGACTCCGCTGAGCCGGTCCCTGACCGCCGCGAACGCCTGGTCCCAGGTGGCGGGCTCGAGGGAGCCCGAGGAGCCCCGCAGATAGGGCCGGTCGAGCCGCTGACGACGCAATCCGTCACAGGCGAAGCGGGATTTGTCGGCCAACCACTCCTGGTTCACCGCCTCGTTGAGCCGGGGCAGAATGCGCATCACCTGTGGCCCACGGGTATCGACTCGAATATTGCCGCCAACGGCGTCCATCACGTCGACGGTCTCGGTCTTGACAAGCTCCCAGGAGCGCGCGGCGAAGGCATAGGGTTTCGAGGTCAGCGCCCCGACCGGGCACAGATCGATGATGTTGCCCGACAGCTCCGAATCGAGACCGCTTTCGATCACGGTCGCGATCTCCAACTCCTCGCCCCGCCACAGGCCGCCAAGCTGCGCCACCCCGGCGACCTCGTCCATGAACCTCACGCAGCGGGTGCAGTGGATGCAGCGGGTCATCACGGTCTTGATCAGCGGCCCGAAGTCTTTTTCCTCGACCGCGCGCTTGTTCTCACCGTACCGGCTCAGCCCCCGGCCATAGGCCATGGCCTGGTCTTGAAGATCGCATTCCCCGCCCTGGTCGCAGATCGGGCAGTCGAGGGGGTGATTGATCAGCAGGAACTCCATCACCCCTTGGCGGGCATGCTTGACCGATTCGGTGTCGGTGCGGATCACCATCCCCTCGCCCACCGGCATCGCGCACGACGCGATCGGCTTCGGCGATTTCTCCATCTCGACCAGGCACATGCGGCAACTGCCGGTGATCGAAAGCCGCTCGTGAAAGCAGAAATGGGGAATTTCCGCGCCGGCGATCTGGCAGGCCTGGAGCACGGTCGTGCCGGGCTCGACCGTAATCTCGGCGCCGTCGATGGTCAGAGTGATCATCGAGGGCGCCCTCACGCCGCCTTGTGATGGTCGAGAATGCGGCGCTCCAACTCGGGCCGGAAATGGCGGATCAGGCCCTGAATTGGCCAGGCGGCCGCGTCGCCGAGCGCGCATATGGTATGGCCCTCGACCTGACGGCTCACTTGTTCCAGAAGATCGATCTCCCCGATCCCGGCGCGGCCCGAGCCGATCCGCTCCAGAATACGCAACATCCAGCCCGTGCCCTCACGGCACGGCGTACACTGGCCGCAGCTCTCATGCTTGTAAAAATGGGCCAGGCGCGCGATCGCGGCGATCAGATCGGTCGATTTGTCCATCACGATCACCGCCGCCGTGCCGAGGCCGGACTTCACGTCGCGCAAGGCATCGAAATCCATCAGCACCTTATCGCAGTCCGATTTCGGGATCATCGGCACGGAAGAGCCACCGGGAATGATCGCCAGCAGGTTGTCCCAGCCGCCCCGAACACCGCCGGCATGGGTCTCGATCAGCTCCTTGAGCGGGATGCTCATCGATTCCTCGACGTTGCAGGGCTTCTCGACATGGCCGGAAATGCAAAAAACCTTGGTGCCGGTGTTGTTGGGGCGCCCGAAGCTTGAAAACCAGCTCGCGCCCCGGCGCAGGATGGTCGGCGCCACGGCGATCGTTTCGACATTGTTGACCGTGGTCGGGCAGCCCCAAACACCGACATTGGCCGGAAAGGGCGGCTTCAGACGCGGCTGGCCCTTGTTGCCCTCGAGGCTTTCGATCAGTGCCGTTTCCTCGCCACAGATATAGGCGCCGGCGCCGCGGTGGACGTAAACGTCGTGATCATAGCCGGAGCCGCAGGCGTTCTTGCCGATCAGGCCGGCATCATAGGCTTCGTCCACGGCCCGCTGAAGGGCCTGAGCTTCGTTGAAGAATTCGCCGCGTACATAGATGTAGGTCGCCACCGCGCCCATGGCGAAGCCGGCGACCAGCGCCCCCTCGATCAGCTTGTGGGGGTCATGGCGCAGGATGTCGCGATCCTTGCACGTGCCGGGCTCGCTTTCATCGGCGTTGACCACCAGATAGGCCGGCCGGCCGTCCGGTTCCTTGGGCATGAACGACCATTTGAGGCCGGTCGGAAAGCCGGCGCCGCCGCGGCCGCGCAATCCCGAATCCTTGATCTCGGCCACGATCGCGTCCCGTCCGCGGACCAGCAGGGCCTTGGTATCGTCCCAATCGCCGCGGGCGCGGGCGCCGGCCAGTCCGGCGTCGCCGGTGCCGTAGAGATTGGTGAAGATGCGATCGGAATCGGTGAGCATCGGCGTCACTCGGTCCCGGTCAGCGTGGTGAGGCCGCCCTTGGGCCCCGAAAACTGGCGTCGAGGCTCCCGCGAGCCGGGCGCGGGCACCCTGCCCTCCTTCAAGTCGCCCAGGATGTCGATGATGCCCTCGGCGCTCAAGTCCTCGTAAAAGTCGTCGTTGATCTGGACGACGGGGGCGTTGACGCAAGCGCCCAGGCATTCG
>CAJWQN010000229.1 GCA_913045505.1 uncultured Rhodospirillaceae bacterium
AACGCTTACGGTATGCCCGCCCGCCTCGGCGCCGGCGACTGGATGGTGGTCGAGGCCGATGAATCGGACGGCAGTTTCGTTCGCCTGCCGGCGGTGATCGCCGTGGTGACCAATATCGATCCCGAGCATATGGAGCATTACGGCAGCTTCGATCGGTTGCGGGCCGCGTTCCAGAGCTTCATCGAGAACATTCCGTTTTACGGGTTCGCCGCGCTGTGCATCGACCATGCCGAAGTGCAGGCCATGATCGGGCGGATTTCCGATCGGCGCATCGTCACCTACGGCATGAGCCCGCAAGCCGATGTCCGTGCCACCGATCTCAGAATCGTGCCCGATGGGGTTTTGTTCGACGCGGTGGTCAGCGCCCGCGGCCGCACCACCAGCCGGACGATCGCCGATCTCAGGCTCAACATGCCCGGCGCCCACAACGTCCAGAACTCGTTGGCGGTGATCGTGATCGCCCTTGAAATGGGTATCGACGAGGCCACCTTGCGCCGGGCGCTGTCGGACTTCAGCGGCGTCAAGCGCCGGTTCACCACCGTCGGCGTCGCCCAAGGGGTTACCGTGATCGACGATTACGGCCACCACCCGGTCGAAATCGGGGCGGTGCTGAATGCCGCTCGCGAGCGCTGCGCCGGGGCATTGATCGCGGTGGTGCAGCCCCACCGGTTCAGCCGTCTGCGTGACCTTTTCGAGGACTTCTGCAGCTGCTTCAACGATGCCGATGCGGTCGTCGTCGCCGATGTCTATCCGGCCGGCGAGGAGCCGATCGAAGGCGTCGACCGCGCCGCTTTGGTCGCCGGCCTCCGCGCGCGTGGCCATCGCCAGGTGATCCCGCTCGATGATCCCGCGGACCTCGCCGGCCTGATCAACCAGATCGCAGTGCCCGACGACATGGTCGTCTGCCTCGGCGCCGGCAGCATCACCAATTGGGCCAACGCCCTGCCCGAGGAGATCGCGGCCTTGAACGCCCTGCCCGATATCGCCGGGGGGTCCCCATGATGACCGCGCGCAAGACCGACCTGATCGACCGGCTGCCGCCGGCGCGCGGGCGGTTACAGGCGAATTTCGCACTCCACCGCCTGTCCTGGTTTCGGGTCGGCGGCGCGGCCGAGGTTCTGTTCAGCCCGGCCGACGAGGACGATCTGGCGGCGTTCTTGGCCGCCCGGCCCGCCGATGTTCCGGTGACCGTGTTGGGCGCCGGCTCCAACCTGTTGATTCGCGACGGCGGCATCGACGGGGTCGTGATTCGGCTGTTGCCCGGACTCTCGAGAATTCGCGTCGATGGCGCGTCTGTCGTCGCCGGGGCCGGCGCCCTGGACTTGAGCGTCGCCAAGGTCGCCTGCGAGGCCGGCATCGGCGGACTGGAATTTCTGAGTGGGGTGCCGGGCACGATCGGAGGCGCGGTGCGCATGAATGCAGGCGCTTACGGAGGCGAACTGGCCGGCGTGATCGAAAGTGCGTCCGCGATCGACCGGTCCGGCCAGCGCCACGATCTCGACGTTGCGGCGCTGGGACTGTCCTACCGCCGTTCGGCCTTGCCCGAGGATTGGATCGTCACCGAGGCTCGCTTGGCCGGCGTGGCCGCGGACCCCGAGGCGATCGCGGCGCGCATGGCCGGGATCGCCGCGGCGCGCGAAACCGGCCAGCCGATCCGCGCCCGAACCGGGGGAAGCACGTTCGTCAATCCTCCCGGCGCCGAGGCTTGGGCCCTGATCGACGCGGCCGGCTGCCGGGGATTGCGCCGGGGCGGCGCCATGGTCTCGGAGAAGCATTGCAACTTTCTGATCAACACCGGCGATGCCACCGCCGCCGACATCGAAGGCCTGGGCGAGGAAGTGCGCCGGCGCGTCCACCGCCACAGCGGCGTCCGATTGGAATGGGAAATCCGGCGCATTGGCCGCCATCGTCGGCAGGGCCCGGGGGTGGTGTCATGACCAAGCGGGTGGCGGTGCTGATGGGCGGCTGGTCGGCCGAGCGCGAGATATCCCTGATCAGCGGTGCCGCGGTCTGCGGCGCGCTGCGCACGCTGGGCCAACATGCGACACCGATCGACGTGGCCCACGACGTGGCCGCCAAGATGGCCGAGGTGCGGCCCTATACCGACGTGGCGTTCATGGCCTTGCATGGCCGGTACGGCGAGGATGGTTGCGTCCAGGGTCTGTGCGAGTTGATGCGGCTTCCCTACACCCATTCCGGCGTGCTGGCATCGGCCCTGGCGATGGACAAGCCGATGGCCAAGCGCCTGTTCGCCGATGCCGGGATTCCCGTGCCCGACGGCGGCGTGTTCCACCGCGACCAGGTTCTGGGCCGCGATCCGATGCCCAGGCCCTATGTGATCAAGCCGCTCAACGAGGGCTCGAGCGTCGGCGTCAACATCGTCCGGCCGGGCGATCCGACCCCGTTCGCCGACGAGCCCTGGCATTACGGCGATCAGGTTTTGGTCGAACCCTTTGTCCCTGGCCGCGAAATCACCGTCGCGGTCATGGGGGAGCGTGCCCTGGGCGCGCTGGAGATACGCCCCAAGGACGATTTCTACGATTACGACGCCAAATATATCGAAGGGCGGTCCGAGCATCTGATGCCGGCGCAGATGCCTCCCAAGGACTACGAACAGGCGCTCGAAATCGCGTTGGCCGCGCATCGGACCCTGGGTTGCAGGGGCGTCAGCCGCGCGGATCTTCGCTACGACGACAGTCCCGGTGGTCAGGGGTTGCGGTTGCTGGAAATCAACACCCAGCCCGGCCTGACCCCAATGTCCCTGGTGCCCGAGATTGCCGCCCATGCCGGGATCGATTTTCCGGCGCTGATCGATTGGATGGTGGAGGACGCCAGATGCAGCGACTGAGTGCACGGCCCAGCGACCGTGTCGCGGCCACAACCACCGGCCGTCGCCGGAGACGGCGTCGCCGCCCCACGGCGCCGCGTCGCAAGAGCCCAAGTCTGTGGCGGAAACTGCCGTGGCGGCTGCTGGCGGCGGCGGCGCTGGCCGTGATCGTTGTCGGCGCCGGGGTCCAGGCGATCAAGGCGGGGCTGGCGGCGCGCGCCGCGGCCGAATTCGGCGCGGTTCTGGTGCGGCTCACCGCCGATGCCGGCTTCACCGTCCAGGAAGTCGTGGTCCAAGGCCGCCGTCGCGCGCAAGGCGACCACATTCTGAACGCTCTGGGCTACGGTCGTGGCGATCCGATGCTGGCGGTCGATCCGGCGACGGCGAAAGCGCGCCTCGAAGCGCTCGACTGGGTTGAGATTGCGGCGGTCGGCCGGCGCTTCCCGGATCGCATTCATTTGGTCATCAACGAGCGTCAGCCGTTGGCCCTGTGGCAGCGGGACCGGCGACTGGTGTTGGTCGATCACGCCGGGCAGGTCATTGCCGGCCAGGACCCGCGGGATTTTCCCAACCTGCCCCTGGTGGTCGGCGATGATGGGCCGGCCCACCTGCCGGCGCTGCAGGAGGTGGTGGCGGGCGACACCGAGCTGGCGGCCCGGATCGTTGCCGCGATCCGCGTCGGCGGGCGGCGATGGAATCTGCGCCTCGACAACGGCATCGACGTGCGCCTTCCAGAGACCGGCGAGCGCGCCGCATGGGAGCGGCTGGTCGCGCTGCAGCAACGTCACGAGGTGCTCGAACGCGACATCGCCATGATCGATTTGCGCCTGCCCGATCGGATGGTCGTGCGGTTGAGCCCAACCGCGATCCCGGCTGACGACAACGACTCCGCCGCCGGCATCGAGCCACGCGGCGACGACGCTTGAGGGAGCCTGTACGGACGGTGGCGAAAAAATCATCAGGTCTGATCGCCGCGCTCGACGTGGGGACCGCCAAAATCTGCTGTTTCATCGCCCAGACCGACGCCGAGGGCGCGCTGCGTGTGGTCGGGATGGGGCACCAAGTGTCCAAAGGTGTCCGCAACGGGACCGTGGTCGACATGGCGGCGGTCGAGAATTCGATGCGTGCCGTGGTTCACTCGGCGGAGGAAATGGCCGGCGAAACCGTGCGCGGCGTGGTGTTGGGTGTTGGCGGGGCGCAGCCGACCTCTCGCTCGTTGAACATCGAGGTTGCGATCGGCGGCCATGAGATCGGCGATGCCGATCTGGAGCGGGTGCGCAGGGAAGGCCGCGACGTCAACGGATTCGAAAACCAAACGCTGCTTCATGCCCTGCCGGTCGATTACGCCATCGACGGGGTGCGCGGCATCCACGAGCCGCGCGGCATGCACGGCGACCGGCTCGGCGTGCGGATGCATGTGGTCACGGGCAACCGCGGTGCGATTCGTAATCTCGGCAATTGCGTGGCGCGCTGCCATCTGGAAGTCGACGCCCTGGTCGTGGCGCCCTATGCGTCGGGGTTGGCCTGCCTGGTGGACGATGAAGTCGAACTCGGGGCCACCTGCATCGACATGGGTGGCGGCACCACCGGCATCAGCACCTTTTGCCAGCATGAGATGGTGTTCGCGGACAGCTTGCCCATCGGGGGCCGCCATATCACCCACGATATCGCACGTGGTTTGGCGACCACGATCAGCGATGCCGAGCGCCTCAAGACCCTGCACGGCAACGCCATCACCAGTCCGATCGACGATCGCAAGATGATCGACGTGCCGCAGATCGGTGAGGACGAGCCGACCAGCGCCAACCATGTGCCGTGCTCGGAGTTGTCGGCAATCGTGCGGCCCCGCATCGAAGAGACGTTCGAACTGGTTCGCGAACGCCTTGACGCGGCCGGCTCGCACGGGGCCGCGGCCCGGCGCGTGGTCCTGACCGGCGGCGCCAGCCAACTCGAGGGCGTGCGCGACGCGGCGGGCCGGATTCTCAACCGCCAGGTCAGATTGGGCGTGCCCATGGGTATTCAGGGCCTGGCGCAATCGATGCGCGGTCCGGCCTTCGCCACCTGCGCGGGGCTGCTGGCTCACGCCCAGCGCCCGGATTCCACGACGCCGGTGCATGACGCCGTTCGGGGCGGAAAGTCAACCGGCCGCATGGGCCGCTTCGGTCGGCGGCTCCGCGCTACTTTCTGATCGCACCCGC
>CAJWQN010000230.1 GCA_913045505.1 uncultured Rhodospirillaceae bacterium
CCACCGGCTCGCGGCCGACGACGGCGAAACACGGGGCGTGCGGGTGGCGGGCGAAATGGCGGCCGAGGTGGTCCAGGCTTGCGTGGTGACCCTGGAGCCGGTCCGAAGCAGTGTCGCGGCACCGGTGGCCGCTGAATTCGTGCCGGCGAGCCGGATTGTGGACCGTCAAATCGTGTCGTTCACGCCGGACGACGCGGATCCGCCGGAACCCCTGGTCGGTGACCGCATCGATCTCGGAGAGCTCCTCGCCCAGCATCTGGCGCTGGCCCTCGATCCCTATCCGAAAGCTCCCGGAGCCGTCCCCGTGCAAGACGCTTTGCCAGCGGAGCCGGGTCGGAGTAAAAGGGATGCGGGGCCGTTCGAGGCCTTGCGCCGATTGCGCGATGCCGCCGGCGCGCGCGAGCCCGACCGCCAGGGCACGGCCAAAAGCAGGGGCACGGGCATTGCTGGGGGGCGTGATATAGATTAGGAACGGCCGCCGGTTTGGCCGACAACGAGGATTTGGAATCATGGCAGTACCAAAGCGAAAAGTGACTCGGTCTCGAAGGGACAAGCGGCGCTCGCACCATGCGCTCAAAGCGGTCAATTTGGTCGAATGTCCGAACTGCGGCGAGACCAAATTGCCGCACCATTTGTGCAAGTCCTGCGGCCAGTACCGCGAACGTGAGGTCCTGGAGGGCGCCGAGGGCGTCTGAACGGTATCCAGGCAGGCCCGGCGGCGCGCGGCGACGGTGCGGTGACCCAGACGATCACGATCGCGCTGGACGCCATGGGCGGCGACCAGAGCACGCGCATGGTGGTAGCGGGCGCCGATCTTGCGCGGGTGCGCTACCCGATGGCCCGTTTTCTCCTGTTCGGGGACCAGGCCGTGATCGATCCGTCGCTGGATCGGTTCGAGAAGCTGCGGGCGGTGGCCGAGGTCGGACATACCGACCAGACCGTTTCCGCCGATGCCAAGCCGTCGCAAGCCTTGCGCCGGGGCAAGACCTCGAGCATGAGGTTGGCCATTGACGCGGTTGCCGATGGCCGCGCCGATGCGGTGGTCTCGGCCGGCAATACCGGCGCGTTGATGGCGATGTCGAAGATCGTGCTCCGCATGTTGCCCGGTATCGACCGCCCGGCCATGGCCGGGATCTTTCCGGGGCTTCGGGGCGAGACCGTGTTTCTGGATTTGGGCGCCAATATCGAGTGCGGCCCCGACAATCTGGTTGATTTCGCGGTGATGGGGGCGTTGTTCGCCCGCGCGGTGTTGGGCATCGTTCGGCCCAGCGTCGGGTTGCTCAATGTCGGCGTCGAGGAACTGAAAGGCCATGACGAGGTGCGCCAGGCGGGCGTAATCCTTCGCGAGGCAGATTTACCGTTCGATTTTTACGGTTTTGTCGAAGGCGACGATCTCACTTCGGGAACCACCGATGTCGTGGTGACCGATGGATTTACCGGCAATATCGCGCTCAAGACCGCGGAAGGCACGGCTCAAGTCTACACCGAATTCTTGCGTCGGGCCTTGAGCGGCTCGGTGCTCGGTCGGCTCGCCTATCTGCTGGCCCGGCCGGCGCTCGGAGCTCTGCGTGATCGTGTCGATCCGCGCCATCACAACGGGGCCATGTTCGTCGGCCTCAACGGCATTGCGGTGAAAAGCCACGGCGGGACCGATGCGTTGGGATTTTCCAATGCGATCGGGGTTGCCGTTGATGCCGTGGGGGAGGGATTCAACGCGCGAATCACCGAGGAACTGTCACGGCTTCATCGCGGCAATCGCCGCACTGCAAAAGTTGCCGCCGGGTAAGGCCCGCGCGCGAAAATTCGGCGCCGAGAGCGAAGCCTGCTCAAGTCCGTTCGACCCCAATTCGGCACTGCAGCGCGACGTGAATCAAGCTGTCCATCCCTTTGATATTGACGGTTTTTCCCCCTTGGTTTAGATTCTGGATTAAGGGAGTGAGGCTCATCCCATGGCAAGAAGCACGGTCACCAGGGCGCAACTGAGCGAGGCCATCTACCAGGAGGTGGGGTTGTCGCGGGAGGAATCGGCGAATCTGGTGGCCTCGGTTCTGGACCATATTTCGGACCGTTTGTCGGATGGCGAGGCGGTCAAGATTTCTTCGTTCGGCTCGTTCTCGATTCGGGAAAAGGCGCAGCGGGTGGGCCGTAATCCCAAGACCGGCGAGGAGGTTCCGATTCTGCCGCGCCGGGTGGTGGTTTTTCGGGCCTCGCATGTCCTGAAGGATCGGATCAATCAAGTGCTGTCGTCGCGGTTGGGCGAGCGGACCGGAACCTGATCATGGACCAGCGGCCGGGCGCGACGTCGCGGGCGGTACCGGAGTCGGCGGCGCGGGTCGGCGCGGAGGCTGTCTCCGCCAAGGGTGCCACGGTCAAGAAATCTCCGTTCGCGTTCCGAACCATCAGCGAAGTCAGCCATGTGCTCGACGTGCCCCAGCACGTGCTGCGGTTCTGGGAAACCAAGTTCTCGCAGATTCGGCCGATGAAGCGCGGCGGCGGGCGGCGCTATTATCGACCCGAGGATGTCCGCCTGCTGCGCGGCGTGCGCGATCTTCTGTATGTGGACGGCTACACCATCAAGGGGGTCCAGAAGCTGCTCCGCGAAGGCGGGGTGCGGGTGCTCACCGAACGGGCGGAAGAACCACCCGATAGCACCCCGGCGGGAAACCCCAAAGGCAATGCCGAACCGGCTCGCGCGCCGGGCGCCGCGCTGGCTGGCCTCGATCCCGAGCGTCGGGCCCAGATTGAATCCGTGATCGTTTCGCTGGAAGCCATGCGCCGGCGGCTCAGGGATGCGATCTGAGCCCGTTGCGTCCGTGCGCGCCGGTCAACTAGTATGATCCGACGCAAACGGCCCGTTGGGGTCATTGCCGGTCGGAGCGTGGCGCAGTCTGGTTAGCGCACTTGTCTGGGGGACAAGGGGTCGGCGGTTCAAATCCGCCCGCTCCGACCATTTCTTTTCAATAACTTAGCGTCGCAACGCCAAGGCCGAAAAGTGCCTTGGGTAGCGTTTTGGGTAGCGTTTCGACCCGATTCGCGGCGATTCGGGCCGCGGGGAGGGGAGGTCGCTTCCGGCGGATCAATCTGGTCCAGTCGGGCCGTTTGTGTGTGAGCGAGCGGGTGGCCAAGCGAAAACGCCCTCGACGACAGCGCTTCGATCACCGCGGCGTCACCGAAGTCCCGGCACCATTTGCCGAGCACTGAGCGTGCGTGTTTTTCGGTCTGCCCGCAGCTCTGCAGGAAGGCGAGGCCGTCGTGAAAAACAACCCGCTTCGGATCGAAATCGGCCGGCGCGGAAGCGCCCGATTCGATAGAATCGGAATTTCTTTCCTACCTCCTACCTCCTTCCTCCTACCTCCTCCCTCTGCGGGACGATTTCCCCCTTTCGCGGAATTACCCCCCTCGTTAACCGGCGCCGTTTCGGTATTTGGTGGTGCTGTAGGTGGGTTGGGTTCCGTACTTTGATCACGTGACGGTGGGTCCGGTTCCGAACTCACCGCCTCTAAACCGACGTAAGTTCGGAACTCGTCCGGTAATGGGTGGATCGCGTTTGGCTTTTTCGGGCGTTGCCAGCGCCGGAAATTGCTAATAGCGCCATACACATAGCCGTTTTCCGTGAAAGTCTCGATCTGTTTCGCGTGTAATAGTTCGCTCAATAACCCGTCGATGTCACAATTGTCCGCCGGCAGCAGCCGCATCTTTAGCTCGAGTGGCTGCCACTTGAACAACCCCTGGTCGTCGGCCTCGTTTCGCAGCGCCAGCGCCAGCAGCCGCGCGAGCGGCGAGCACGCGACGAAGTCGGCGTCGGTCCACTGGCCGGGGTGGGTGCTACGGATACGGGGCATGTGATCAGAACTCCGAAGCAGCTGGGGGCGGCGCGGCGCGCCCTACTCCGCCGCCTGCGCCGGTGTCTCGAACAGGTCGCCCTGGATCGGCAAGTTGAGAGCCTCGCGGGCGAGCTGCGTGCTCAGGTCGTAGTTTTTGCGGCCGCTCGCGTCCATCTGGGCGTATGTCATCACCGCTTTCAGGGCATGGCGGTTGATCCCTTGCGCCTCGAGCCGCTCGATGATGGCCGCCTTGTCCGCGTTGATGGAACTTCGCCGGTCCTTCATGCCTTCGATTTCATTGACCGCCTTCTTGATGTCCCGCTTGAGCGCGGTCATGTTGCCGCCGATGTCGGGAAGGCCGGCTTCGGTGTCGTCTGTCATGGGTTGGTGCCCTTTCGGTTAGCGTTGCACAATTTCGATCGTTACCCTGTTGACCGCCTCGGCGACCTGGCGGCGGGTCTTCTGGTTGTCGGTCTCGCCACCGCCCTTCACGTCCTCGTAGATCAGCCGCTCGGCACCATCGCGGTGCTCGAGGTAGCTGAAATCGGCCTCGAACCAGCCGCGGCCGATCTTGACGCCGTTGATCACCATCGGCAGGCGCGGGTGAACCTTGAGGTCGCGGATGGCGCCGGTCCGGCACGCCAGGTTGAGTTCGCCATAGCGCCGCCCCTCAGCCAAGGACGCGAACTTGTGCCCGTTCACCTCGACCACGCGCGGCGTGAAATGCTTGCGGAAGCGCCGCACCGTCACGCCCCCGCCTGCATTACCTCGGAAAAATCCGGGCCGCTCTGCCAGGCCGAACTATGCTTGCACGAGCGGCAGACTCTGTTGTGGGCTCCCTCCGACGGGAACGGCCGTGAACACCGGAGGCACGGGATGACACGGGTCTTGGGTGCCGAGCCGCCGAATCTGCCCTCGGCGCGTTTGCCAGCCGAGCGGCGCGGCAGATCGGCGCCCTCGGCGCGCAGCCGCGCGATCACCGACTCCATGACCCGGCGCGTCCATCCCGGCCAGGCGGACATTGGTTTCGATGTACTGGCCCAGCCATATCTCGGCCCGAACCTCGATCGTGTCGCCGTCGATCACCCGTATCACC
>CAJWQN010000231.1 GCA_913045505.1 uncultured Rhodospirillaceae bacterium
CGGTCTTGCGCCACAGGCTCCGGCCTTCCGTTATGGCCGCCGCGTCGCCGGTATAGGGATTCCTGTCCATGGCGACCACGGCGGCGGCCTGGGCGCGGTCATCCTTGTCGATGTCACCGGCGCCGGCATGAGCGACGAGGGCGAACCCCGACGAGACGAGGGCGATGAACAGGAGGCAACAAGCGATCTTGCCGATCATGGCGCGGACGTAACCTTGTTTACGCCGGGTCTGTCGCCCCCGGCCGTTTCGTGAAAAAGTCCCGGGGAGGCAAGGGCTCCCCGGGGTAAATCTTGCCGGCCGCGAACTCGATACGACCGCCGGCCGCCGGCCGGATCAGTTCAGGCCGAAGCCGATGATGATGCCGCCCTTGCGGCTGTCCTTGAGCCACGGCGCGCCGCCCTGGCCGAAATGGGCCCAGCCGGTCCAACCGCCGAAGCCCGACGGCACGGCGACGAACTGCTTGCCGTCGACGGTATAGGTGGACGGGCTGCCGAAAATGCCGGAACCGGTCTGGAACGACCACAGCTCTTCGCCGGTTTCCTGATGATAGGCGCGGAATTCGCCTTCGGGCGTGCCCGCGAACACCAGGCCGCCGCGGGTCGAGAGCAGGCCGCCAGTGAACGGCGAGCGGTCCTTGACCACCCACATCTTCTCGCCGGTCCGTCCATCGAACGCGACCAATTGGCCGTAGCCGGTGTTCCAGCCGATGGTGCCGATGCCCCAATAGGGCTTGCCGGGGGTACGCTTGTCGGGATTGAGGCCGGCGCCCATGGGCGCGCTCTTGATGTCGACGCAGATTTCGCGACTGGGCACGAACACCCAACCGGTCTCCGGATTGACCGTCATCGGGTTCCACCACTTGCCGCCTTCCGAGGCCGGGCAGATGTCCTTGGCCTCGTAGTCGTAGGTGGGCACCTTCTCCATGTTCCAGATCGGGCGGCCCTCGGGCGTGAAGCCGGTGGCCCAATTGACCTTCGAGATCGGCACGCCATAGCCGAACTTGCCGTTGGTCCGGTCGATCTTATAGAGGAAGCCGTTGCGGTCGCCGTGGAGCCAGACCTTCTCGTCGCCCAAATCGACCAGGATCGGCTCGTTGTTGCCGTCGTAATCCCAGACGTCGGCTGGCGTGTATTGGAAGTAGAACTTGATTTCGCCGGTGTCCGGATTCAGCGCCAGGGTCGAGTTGGAATAGAGGTTGTCGCCCGGACGCACGGTGCCGTCCCAATCGGGATTGGGATTGCCGACACCCCAATAGAGGATGTCGAGCTCGGGATCGTAGGACCCGGTGATCCAGGTCGAGGCGCCGCCGTTCATGGCCGCCTCGGTCGAGCCCCAACTGTCATGGCCGAACTCGCCCGGGCCAGGAATCGTGTATCGCCGCCAGGCCTGCGCGCCGGTCTCCGCGTCGAGCGCTTCCAGGTAGAGACGGGTCGGGTACTCGGCGCCCGACATGCCGGCGATGACGTTGCCTTTGACCACGATCGGCGCCACGGTCATAGTATAGGCGTGCTCCCAATTGCCGATGGCCCTGTCCCAGACCACTTCGCCGGTATCCTTGTTGAGCGCGACCACGTGGGCATCCGGTGTCGCGACGAAGACCTTGTCGCCGTAAAGAGCGACGCCGCGGTTGCCGATATCGCAGCACATATTGCCGCCGACGCCCTCGGGCAGCTCATGCAGGTAGCGCCAGATTTCGGTGCCCTTCTCAGCATCCAGCGCATAGGTGCGGCCGTGGGAGGCGGTCGCGTACATGACCCCGTTATGGACCACGGGCGTGGTGTTCTGGGCATCGAGCGTGCCCAGGGAGAAAATCCATTTGGGCACCAGATTGGCGACGTTGGACGTGTTGACCTGGCCCAGCTTGCTGAACCGGTTGCCGGTGTAGTTGCCGATGGCCATCAGCCAGTTGTTGGGATCTTCCTGGGCGGTCAACAACATCTCGTTGGTGACCACGCTTTGCGCCCGTACAGTGTCGGACAGTGCCGGCACCATCGCCATGGCGATCCCGGCCAACAGTGCGAGGCACGCGCCCGCGTTCTTGATCGACATTACTGATACCTCCCTCATAATGTTGCCACTTGGAACCCTTCGCCGGCACCCGCGGTCTTCCACCGATTCGGATGCTCGCTCGGCGCCGTCCCGCCAAAGCCACGGGATGTCTTACGTCCCAACCGGCGAGATCGCGGCCCCTCTCATGCGCATGTCCCCGATGCACATCGACGGCAGCATAGCCAAGCGTCGATCGTTCGGGAAGGGCGCAAGGAGACCGTGCGGGAGCGGTGGGGTCCGAATCCGTCGCCATCGTGCGCGTCCATAGGAATTTCCGCCGATTCGGAAGCGTGCTGGTATCTTGGCCCGCCCTTGGTTAATTTAGCGCCTTGATGACTCGCGCCCTTGCAAGCTTGCTGCTGGCGGTGATCCTGGCCGTGCCCGCGGTCGGCGCCACGGCTGCGTCCGATCCCTGGAAGGCCCTGCAACGGGGCGACTATGCCGCGGCCGAGGCGGCGTGGCTGCCCCTGGCCGAGCGCGGCGAGGTCGCGGCTCAGGTGTTCCTGGGTCATCTCGAGAGCATGCGCGATCGCCACGAGGCGGCCGCCAAGTGGTATCGCCGGGCCGCAGCCAAGGGCAACGTCGAGGCACAGGTGCTCCTTGCCACCCAGTATCTGCGCGGACGGGGGGTGCCCCGGGATCTGGTCCGAGCCTATGCCTGGTACGATCTGGCCGCGACCGCGGGCCTGACCAATGCCGCCCGCGCCCGCGACATGGCCACCCGACAAATGTCCGAATCCGAAGTCGCGGCGGCGCGGAAGCTCAGCAAAACCTGGATCGCCGCCGGGCCGCCGGCGGAAGCCGACTGAGTACCGGTCTTGGCCGGCCGCATCGCGCAGGTACGGGGTGACATCACCCGGCTCGGCGTCGATGCGATCGTCAATGCCGCCAACATACATCTCCGACCGGGCGCCGGGGTCGATGGCGCGATCCGGCGCGCCGCCGGCCCCGCCATCAACGAGGAATGCCGCCACCTCGGCGGGTGTCCGACCGGCGAGGCCCGGATCACCGGCGGCTACGATCTGCCCGCGCGGTGGGTGATTCATACCGCCGGCCCGGTTTGGGAAGGTGGTGGCGCCGGCGAGGACGCCTTGCTCGCCAACTGCTATCGCAATTGTCTCGTTCTCGCGGCCGAGAACGGCCTCCGCGGCATCGCGTTTCCGGCCATCTCGACCGGCATTTACGGGTTTCCGGCGCCGCGCGCCGCGAGCATCGCGGTGACAGAGGTGCGGGCGTTTCTCGAGGCCGACGACACCATCGAACAGGTCACTTTCGTGAGCTTCGCCGCCGAGGATTTCGAGGTCATGGCGGAGGCCCTGGCGCAGCCATGACGGGACCTTGGCCGGACAAGGTGTCAGGGGTCGAAATTTGCGAAACAACGGTTCTATACCGGGGTTTTTTCGAGTTGAATCTGTGCAAATTTCGACATCGCAAATTTGACGGCGGCTGGAGCGCGCGGCTGGCCCGAGAGGTGCTGGAACGGGGCCACGCGGCCGGGGTTCTGCTCTACGACCCGGTGCCCGACCGGGTGGTGCTGGTCGAACAGTTTCGCGCCCCGGCCATGGAGTCACCGGGCGGTCCGTGGTTGATCGAGATCGTGGCCGGCATGATCGGCCCCGGTGAGCCGGCCGCGGAGGTCGCCCGGCGCGAGGTGGCTGAGGAGACCGGCTGTACGGTCGGGGCTCTGGAGCCGATCTGCGAATCCCTGCTCAGTCCCGGCGGCAGCAGCGAGCGGATCAGCCTGTTTTGCGGCCGGGTCGATTCATCGGCCGCCGGGGGCGTTCACGGGTTGGCCACGGAAGGTGAGGACATTCGCGCAGTCGCGGTGTCGCTGGGCGAGGCCTTGGCCGAGATCGGCGGGCGCATTGTCGCGGCGCCGGCGATCATTTGCCTGCAATGGCTGGCGCTCAACCGCGATCGGGTCCGGGGGCAATGGCTGGGAACGGACGGGCGGCAATGACCGAGGCGGTCTCGGTTTATATCACCACCGCCGATAAGGCCGAGGCCCTGGCCATCGGCCGGGCGCTGGTCGAGAAGCGGTTGGCCGCCTGTGCCAACGTGATCGACGGCATGCGCTCGGTCTACCGGTGGCAGGGCGAAGTTGCGGAAGACGACGAAGCGGTGCTGATCGTAAAGACCATCCAGGCGCTGGCCGCGGCGGTGATCGAGACCGTCCGTGGCCTCCATTCCTACGACTGCCCTTGCGTGGTGGTGTTGCCGATTCTGGGCGGCAATCCCGATTACCTGACCTGGATCGAGGAGCAGACCAGGACCACGGATTCAGGCTGATGGTAAAGAGAAAATCTGCTCCTGGATGCGGCGGCGGCGGATCGCTGGCGGCCAATCCGATCCGGCCCGATCCGTTCTATCCCTCTTCGGGAACGTCCAAACCGGCCTTACGCAAGCCGTCCATCAGTTGCTCGATATGTTCGGGCGACATGTTTCTGAGCCGCGTATAACCGGCGACATCAGCGGCCAATATCGCCGCGAGCCTTTGCTTGACCTCGGGTTCGGCCATGGCCCGTCCCCAGCACCTGGAACCGCCTGTTACAACGCCAGTCAAGCTATCGTGGTGCCATTCCCGGCACAAGCGGGCGCCCGGACCAGCGGTGCCTATTGGTCCAGGTCGATCGCCGCGATTCGGGTTTCCTCGCAGCGCAACACCTTCAAAAAATGCCGCGCGGGCGCTCCGGTGGAAGCACCCGCGTGTTTTGGCATTCGGATGGGGTTCAGATTCGGGCCAGGGCCTGGTCGAGATCGGCGATGATGTCGTCGACGCTCTCGATCCCGACCGACAGGCGCACCACGTCGGGGCCGGCGCCGGCGCCGATCTGCTGCTCCTCGGTGAGCTGGCGGTGGGTGGTCGAAG
>CAJWQN010000232.1 GCA_913045505.1 uncultured Rhodospirillaceae bacterium
CCAGCATCCCCTGCATTTCGACGCCGAATACTGCCGCCACACGGAATTCGGCAAGCCCCTGGTCAACAGCGCGCTGACCCTGGCAATCGTCGCCGGCATGAGCGTATCGGACGTGAGCCAGAAGGCGATCGCCAATCTGGGCTGGACCGACATCGCCATGCCGGCGCCGGTGTTCAATGGCGACACGATCTATGCCGAGTCCGAGGTGCTGGACAAGCGCGAGTCCCGGTCGCGGCCGACCCAGGGGATCGTCACTGTGCAGACTCGGGCCCACAAGGCCGATGGCACCCTGGTGATGTCCTTTGCACGCCAGGTTCTGGTGCCCAAGCGCGGCCACGGCGTCGAAGACAAGATCGCCGCGGCGGGCGCCTGATCGACCAGGAAGGGAGAGCAAAACATGGACGGATCGTTGCCCGAGGCGCCCATTCCCGCCTTCACCGAAGCCGACGAAGCCCAATTTCTGGACACGATCCGGAAATGGCTGGATCGCGATGTGAAGCCCCATGTGATGGCGCTGGAGCGGGAAGACACCTATCCCAGTGAAATGGTCGGGCAGATGCGGGGGCTGGGCCTGTTTGGCGCGACCATCGCGCCTGAATATGGCGGGTTGGGGATGCCGGCGGCGACCTATGCCCGGATCGTCTCTCTGATCTCGGAGACCTGGATGTCGCTGACCGGCATCTTCAATTCCCATCTGATCATGGCCGCGGCGGTCCAGCGATTTGGCACCGATGGGCAGAAGAGCCGTTTCCTGCCGCGCTTCGCCAGCGGCGAAATCCGGGGCGGCCTGGCGCTG
The DNA here is from genome assembly GCA_913045505.1 of uncultured Rhodospirillaceae bacterium. GTDB lineage: Bacteria > Pseudomonadota > Alphaproteobacteria > UBA7887 > UBA7887 > CAJWQN01. Next base: position 797 of record CAJWQN010000232.1, read on the forward strand.
ACCGAGCCCGATTGCGGCACCGACCTGCAGGCGATCCGAGGCCGCGCGGTTCGCGACGGCGACGATTACGTGATCAACGGCACCAAGACCTGGATTTCCAACGGGATCGAAGGCTCGTGCTTCGCCCTGCTGGTCAAGACGGATCCGGACATAGAGCCCCGCCATCGGGGCCTGTCGATGTTCCTGGCCGAGAAACGGGACGGTTTTCGGGTCAGTCGCAAACTCGGCAAGCTCGGCTACAAGGGCATCGATTCGGCCGAGCTGATTTTCGAGGATTACCGGGTGCCGGCCGACTGCCTGATCGGGGCCGAGGAGGGGCGGGGGTTCCGCCACGCGGTCGCGGGCCTGGAATTGGGGCGGATCAATGTCGCGGCGCGGGGCGTCGGCGTCGCCAAGGCCGCCCTCGATGCCGCCGTCAGCTATTCCCAGATTCGCGAAACCTTCGGCAAGCCGATTTGCGAGCATCAGGCGATTCAATTGAAGCTGGCCGAGATGGCGACCCGCTGCGAGGCGGCCAAGCTGCTGGTCGAGCAGGCCGCGCAAGCCTACGACAAGGGCGAGCGCTGCGACATGGAAGCGGGCATGGCCAAGTATTTCGCGTCCGAAGCGGCGATGGAGAACAGCGCCGAGGCCATGCGCATTCACGGCGGTTACGGCTATTCGACGGAGCTTCCGGTCGAGCGCTATTACCGGGACGCGCCCCTGATGTGCATTGGCGAAGGGACCAACGAGATGCAGCGCATCATCATCGCCCGCCAATTGATCGCGCGGGATCGCCAATGAACTTGCCGTTGGCCGGCGTCCGCGTCCTGACGGTCGAGCAGTTCGGCGCCGGTCCTTACGGCTCGGCCCATTTGGCGGATATGGGCGCCGAGGTCATCAAGATCGAGAACCGCCAAACCGGCGGCGATCTGTCGCGCCAGGTCGGCCCGCTGTTTCTCGGCGCCGATGACAGCCAGTTCTATCAAACCTTCAACCGCAACAAGCGATCCCTGTCCCTGAACCTCAAGACACCCGAGGGTCGGGAGATTCTGGAACGCCTGGTCGCCGGCGCGGACGCGGTGTTCGGCAATTTGCGCGGCGATCAGCCGGAAAAACTGGGCCTGACCTACGCCGATCTGGCGCCGATCAACCCGCGCCTGGTCTGCGCCCATATTTCCGCCTACGGCAATTCCGGGTCGCGCAAGGGCTGGCCCGGTTTCGACTATCTGGTCCAGGCCGAAAGCGGCTTTTTGTCCCTGACCGGGGAGCCCAACGGCCCGCCAGCCCGATTCGGCCTGTCAATGGTTGATTACATGACCGGAATGACCGCCGCGTTCGCTCTTCTCAGTGCCCTCCATGCGGCGCGCGAGACCGGGCTCGGGCGCGATGTCCAGGTCAGCCTCTACGACACCGCCATGCATCAGCTCACTTATCCGGCGACCTGGTATCTCAACGACGGACTCGAGACGACCCGCCAGCCCCGGTCCGCCCATCCCTATGTGGTGCCGTCCCAGCTCTTTCGGACCCGGGACGGTTGGGTGTTCATCATGTGCCAGAGCCCGAAGTTCTGGGGGTTGTTCTGCGACAGGATCGGGAGGGCGGACTTGGCCGAGGATGCGGATTTCCGCGACGACGAGGCGCGCCACCGCAATCGCGACCGCCTGACCGAGATTCTGGACGCGGTCTTGGAGACGGAAGACACCGAAACCTGGATCGGGCGCTTGGCGGGCGCGGTGCCCTGCGGGCCGGTCTATGATTTGGGCCAGGCGCTGGACAATCCGTTTCTGGCCGAGCGCGAAGGCATCCAGGCGGTCGATCATCCCGACCGGCCCGGCCTCAAGATGGTCGCGAATCCGATCCGGATCGGGGCGCCGATCCCCGACCGTCCGGCGCCGAAGCTGGGTGCCGACACCGACGATCTCCTGGCCGAGATCGGCTACGACGAGACCGAGATCGCGTCGCTCAGGGACGCCGGGGTGGTATGAAGCTGGACGGCATCACGGTGGTCGATCTGTCGCTGTTCCTGCCCGGACCGGCGCTGACCCAGGTGATGGCCGATCACGGCGCCACGGTGATCAAGGTCGAGAACGTCGATGGCGGCGAGCCCAACCGGGTGATCGGGGCCGCGCGCGACGGGGTCACGGTGTTCTTCGCCAATACCCATCGCTCCAAGCGCAGCCTGGCCCTGAACCTCAAGACTCCGGAGGGTGTCGAGGCGCTGCTGCGCTTGGCCGAGACCGCCGACGTGTTCGTCGAATCGTTCCGGCCCGGCACCGTCGATCGGCTCGGTGTCGGCTACCAGGCGGTCCGCGAACGGGCGCCCGCGATCGTCTATCTTTCGATCTCGGCTTATGGCCAATCGGGGCCCTATGTCGACCGGCCGGCCCATGACGCGGCGACGGAGGCGATGGCGGGAATCCTCAGCGTCAATCGCGGCTGGGACGACCGGCCGTGGCTGCCGGCGATCGCCTGCGCCGACATGCTGTCGTCCAATATCGCGCTCACGGGGGTGCTGATGGCGCTGCTGCGCCGGGAGCGAACCGGCAAGGGCGACTACATCGATATCGCGATGATGGATTCGGTGATCGCGTCCATGCCCAACAATTACGGTCCGGTGATGGCGGAAAGGAGATCGCCGACGCCGCAGGACGAGCGCTCCTGGGGCGGCAACGCCATGTATCGGGTCTACGAGACCCGCGACGGCGAATTCGTGGTCCTCGGCGGCGCCGAGATCAAATTCGCCACCAATCTCCTGAATGCCTTGGGCCGGCCCGACCTGATCGACTTGTGCAAGCTGCCGCCGGGCGCCGGTCAAGGGCCGGTCCGCGAATTTCTGACCGAAGTTTTCGCGACCAAGACCAAGGCCGAATGGGTGACCTGGATGGCCGACAAGGACATCGCCTTCGCCCCGGTCAAGACCCTGCGCGAGGGGTTGGACGATCCCCAGACCCGCCATCGTGGGATGGTGGTCCGCGATCATCGCGGCTGGGAGCATCTCGGCATTCCGATCAAGTTCGCGGACGAGCCGGGCCGGATCGATGTCTCCTTGCCCGCCCATGGCCAGCATTCGGAGGAAATCCTGGAGGAGATCGGCTACGGCCCGGATGAGCGTGCGGCGCTGAAGGCCAAGGACGTCTTCTGAGCGGTTGCGCCGCCCGACGCCGCTGGTCTACCATGACCTGATCGGCGACGGGGGGCAGGTGGGCCGACATGGCATTTTGAGGAGTGCCGCGGATGGTCGAATTGACGCCCTCGTTCAAGGTCGGCAACGACAGGATCGACGACGATCACCGGCACCTGCTCGACATCATCAACCACATCGTCGAGACCCTCGACGCGCCCGAACCCGCCGATTGCGCATCCATGGTCAGCGATTTCGTTGCCCTCGCCAAGACCCATTTCGAGCGCGAGGAAGCGTTCATGAAAACCGTCGACTACCCGGACATGGCCGAGCTTCACGATCAGCATCAGGCGCTCTACGATAAGTTGGACACCATGGTCCATTTGTCGACCAACGCGCGCGACAACAAACTGGCCCGCGAAAGCCTGCGCCGTGAGATGGTCTACTTCCTGATGGACGACGTGATCAACGAAGACCTGAACTTCAAGCAATTCCTGGCCGACAAGGGCCTGGTGCGGGACGCCTAGTCCACCGGCGTCACAAACGCCGAACCTGGCGCCGTCGAGGCCCGGTCCGGGTGCCGCCGCGCCGCCACCGGCTCCACCGGCTTGCGATCCCCGTCGGCCGCGGTCCGGGCCATGAGATCGCAAGGGCGCCAAACGATCGGCCGACCTTCGGCCGCATTGCCGAGGAGCACCATACCGATTTCGGCGGCGTCAATATTCGCTTCGGCATCCGCTTCGGCCAACGCCTCCTCGCCGAAGTCCCTGACCGGCTTGTGGCACTCATGGAGGCCCTCACACTTGCCACGAACTGTCCGAAAGTCCGAATCTCTACAAAAAATCAAGCGATATCATATATTTAATGGCGGAGGGGGTGGGATTCGAACCCACGGTACGCAAAGCGCACAACGGTTTTCGAGACCGCCCCGTTCGACCACTCCGGCACCTCTCCGCGAAGCCTCCGTTGGACGGGACGGGCGGGAACCTAATCAAAACGGTGCGCCGCCGCA
>CAJWQN010000233.1 GCA_913045505.1 uncultured Rhodospirillaceae bacterium
CTTCGACATGGTCAACGACCAGGGCGGGATCAACGGGCGCAAGATCGATTTCGTGACCCTCGACGACGGCTACAGCCCGCCCAAGACCGTCGAGCAGGTGCGCAAGCTGGTCGAGCAGGAGGAAGTGCTGTTCCTGTTTCAGACGCTCGGCACGCCGACCAACTCCGCGATCCACAAATACGTCAACGCCAAGGGTGTGCCGCATCTGTTCGTCGCCACCGGCGCCACCAAGTGGGGCCAACCGGACAAATACCCATGGACCATGGGCTGGCAGCCGACCTACACCACCGAGGGCAAGATCTACGCCCGTTACATCCTCGACAACATCCCCGACGCCAAGATCGGCATCCTGTTTCAGAACGATGATTACGGGAAGGATTACGTGACCGGCATCAAGATGGGCCTGGGCGACAGGGTCGAGGATTTGATCGTCGCCGAGCTGCCATACGAGGTGACCGATCCGACCGTGGATTCGCAAATCGTCAGCCTCAAGAGCAGTGGCGCCAACGTGTTCTACAATGTGACCATCCCCAAGTTCGCCGCCCAGGCGATCCGCAAGGCCTACGACATCGGCTGGAAACCTGTTCATTTTCTGAACAGCGTCTCGGCCTCGGTCAAGACCGTGCTCGAACCGGCCGGTCTGAACAAGGCGGAGGGCATTCTCTCCACCATCTACCTCAAGGACCCGACCGATCCGCAGTGGGCTGACAGCCCGGATTTCCAGGCCTGGTCGAAATGGATGGACGACTATTATCCGGACGGCAACAAGGGCGACACTTTCAATGGCTATGCCTATGCCGTGGCCAATACCCTCGCGCACGTGCTGGAGCGGTGCGGCGACGACCTGACCCGCGCCAATTTGATGAAGGTGGCGTCGTCGATCACCGCCCTGGAACTGCCGATGATGTTGCCGGGTATCACCATCACCACCGGGCCGGACGATTTCTATCCGTTGGAGCAGATGCAGATGGTCCGTTTCAACGGCGTAAAATGGGAGGAGATTGGCGAGGTCCTCAGCGCGTTTTAGAACTCCCACCGATCCCGGGCGCGGCGACGGCCGAGAGTCAGGGCCGCGGGCTCGCCGCCAAGGTCTCGAATGTGTCGCCGTCGGGTGTCAGACCGAGCATGTGACGGCGATGCCAGAGGGCGTAGAACAGGAGCACCCAGGCGGCGAAGCCCGAGCGTTTGTCGCGGGCGGTGAACAATTCGGCGACGGCGCCCGGCCGACAAATCTCGTCGATTCCCGGCTGCGCCGCGACCAGGGGCCCAAGCCGCGCGCCCTGGCCCCTGATCCATTCGGCCGCCGGCACCGTGAAGCCGCGTTTGGGCTGGAACGCGCCCGAGTCCGGAACCCGATCGGCCAGCCAGCGGCGCAGCAACCACTTGCCGCGCCCGTCGCGAATCTTCAAGCCGTCGGCCAGCAGAAAGGCGGCGTCCGCGACCGCGGGGTCGAGGAACGGCGTCCGGCCCTCGACGCCATGGGCCATCAGGCAGCGATCCAGCTTGATCAGAAGGTCATTCGCCAACCAGTCGGCGCAATCGGTCGCCTGGGCGATCTGTAGGCGCGATCTGCCGGCGCCGGTGGCGGTGCTTTCGGAACCGACGACCCCGTCGCGCCAACCCGGCGATTCCTCGCGCAGGACGCCCAGGCGCTCGAACGTGCCGCGCCGGCGCATGCGCCGACCACCCCGCCACCATGGCCGGAGCGCGCTTCGGTAGCGGCCATAGCCGCCAAACAATTCGTCGCCACCCTCGCCGCACAGGATCACCTTGACCTCGCGCGCCGCCAGTTCGGCGAGCAGATAGCTCGGCACGACCGCATAGTCCGCGCAAGGATCGTCGACCGCCTCCGCGATCTCGGGCAGCGCGCGCCAGAAATCGGCCTCTTCGATCATGAGCTCCACATGCTCCGCGCCCAGCCTTTGCGCCATGAGCCGGGCATGGCTCCTCTCATCGGGCACGCCGGAGGCGGCGAATCCGGCGGTATAGGCGCGCACCGGACGGTCGTTGAGTCGCGCCATCACCGCCAGCAATGTGGTGCTGTCGATGCCACCGGACAGGAACATGCCGTAGGGCACGTCGGAGCGCTGATGGATGCGAATGCTGTCCTCCAAGGCGCCGTCGAGTCGGGCGATCGAGGACTCCACGGAGTCCGACCGGGGCGCGCCCTCGGGCAGCGCGGCCAGGCGCCGGCGATCGACCACGCGAGCGCCGCTCACGGTCAGGGTCTCGCCGGGCAACACGCGCTTGATGTCGGCGAAAATGGTCTCGCGCCCGGTGGTGAATTGAAGCTGAAGCAGCTCCCCGCGCACGGCCGGGGACAGCCGGCGCGACGCCAGCCCGGCCGCGATCAATGCCTGGGGCTCGGATGCGAACGCGAAGCAGTCCGGAGTCTCGACATAGTAGAGCGGCTTGATCCCAAACGGATCCCTGGCCAGTAACAACCGATCGGCCGCCGGATCGTGGATGGCAATCGCGTACATGCCCCTGAGATCGGCCGCGAATCCGACCCCATCGCGGCGATAGAGGTGCAGCGGCAGCTCGCAGTCCGAGCGGGTCAGCAGCGCGGTCGCATCGACCGCCGCGGTGAGTTCCAGGTAATTGTATATCTCGCCATTGGCGATCAAAGCCGGGCCGCCGCCACCGCCCAGAGGCTGATCGCCGGTCTCCAGATCGATGATCGCAAGCCGGGTCTGGACCATCGCCGTGGCCGCGAACCGATAGCGGCCTTCGCCATCGGGCCCGCGATGGGCAAGCGCCCGGGCGAAGCTGTCGAGCACGGCGTTCGCCGGCGGCGATCCGTCCTTCGCCACCAGGCCGGCGATGCCGCACATCAGGCGGCCACCTGGTCGAAAAACCGGGTATATCGATCGACCACCGCGGCCTCGGTGAATTCGGCGCGGTGGGCGGCGGCGCCGGCCTCGATCATGGCCGCCCGATCGCCGGTCCCAATCTCGGCGATCGCATCCGCCAGGGCCGGCGCGTTCTCGTGAGGGACCAGGAGCCCGTTGACGCCATGCTCGATCAACTGACGCGGGCCGGCCGCGGTGGCCGCCACCACCGGCACACCATGGGCCCAGGCCTCGATCACCACGTTGCCGAGCGGCTCGATCCGTGACGGCACGGCGACCACGTCCGCCGCGGCCATCAGCGCCGCCACGTCCTCGCGCCAGCCCAAAAAGCGCACCCTTCCCCCAATCTCGAGCCGCCGGGCTTGGATGCGCAGCGCCGCATCCAGCGGTCCAGCTCCGGCCAACCATAGCCAATGGTGGGGAAGCCGCGCCAGGGCATCGAGCAAGACGTCGAAGCCCTTGTTGGGATGAAGCCGGCCAAGCGCCAAGACCAACGGCGCGCCTTCCGGCGTATCGTGGTCCGCGCGAGACGTGGCCGGCGCCGGCGCGGCCGACACGAAATTGGGCACATAATGGCTCCGCCCCTCGGGCCAGCCGGCGCGTCTCAGATAATCGACGATATCGGGGGTGTTGCCGATCAAGTGATCACAGCGGCGATAATATTTGAGATCGTAATAGCCACCGAGCCGCCCGACATGGACGAACCGGGCGGCCGGGTCCCGAGCAGGACAAGCCCGGGCCGCCCGGTTCATCCAGGTCAGCACCACGTTCGGGCGCCAGTCCCGGATCAGGCGGCCGAGACCGCGCCGGGTCCGCCAATCCAGCCAGCCGCCGAACGGCTGCTCGTCGACCGGGACATGGGCCGCCGTCAGCGCCGCCCGGCGCTGCTCATGGGGGCGAATGACCACCCGCTGTTCGAGATCGCGTGCTTGGAGGGCGAGTGCCAAACGCAGAAAGAACGCCTCGGCGCCGCCGTGCCGGGCTCCGGCCATCGCCTGCAACAGGCGCATCAGGCGGATCCGTCGCGCGGGCCGAGTTCGACCTTGAGATGAGAAATCAGCGGATAAAGCGCGGCCATCAAGGCGATCGTAAAGCCCCAGCGGCCTTCACGGTAGCCCTTGCGAAACCAGTAGCACTTGACGAAGCGCGACAGGCTTCGGCGCAGGGTCCAGATCATCGGCGGTAAGGTTTGGCCCGAGTCGCGGAGGTCGGCGGCGCGGGCATCGGTGTAGCGTTGCAGGCGCTCGAGCATGCTGTTGAAGTCGCGGTCCACATAGTGCTCGATCGGCGTCCTCAGCCACCGCTTCGGCCCGTGAAGCTCCAGGGTGGGGTGGATTCTCTGCCCACCCCAGCGCTTGGCGCCCGGGCTGGACAGGCGCGGCGCCGCCATCACCCCCCAAGAGCCGCCCCAGCCGTATCGGACCAGCCTGTCGCCGATATAGTTGTCGAACGGGACCAGGAAATAGCCCGGCGCCGCCGTCGCGATGGTCGCCCGAATCTCCTCGATCAACGCCGCCGGCACCCGCTCGTCGGCATCGACCTCCAAGATCCAGTCGCCCGCGCAAGCATCCAACCCGGTGTTGCGCCGATCGCCCTCTATCGCCCAGTCTCCCTCGATCAGGCGATCGGTGAAACCGGCCGCGATCACTTTCGAGCCGTCCGTACATTTGTCCAGCACCACCACCAGTTCGTCCACCGATGCCAATCGGGCCAGACAATCGCCAAGCTGCGTGTCCTCGTTATGGGCGACGACCAGCGCCGAGAGCCGAGGCGGCGTGCTCATGCGGCCTTGTCTCCGTGGCGATTCCAAAGCCGGATCGCCGCCGCCTCGGCATCGCCTATCGAAAGCGAGCCCATCAGGCTGGGAGTCGTGCGGTGATCGTAACCGGGGCTGCCAACCAGCTCCTCGTAATCGAGGCGGGTGCGGACGGTCGCGGTCCGCAGGCCCCAGGGCGCGTAATGAGTCTCGCGGCTGGGACCGAACAAACCCAACGTGGGTATCCCGGCGGCGGCGGCGATATG
>CAJWQN010000234.1 GCA_913045505.1 uncultured Rhodospirillaceae bacterium
TTTCGCCAAGAGCCCTCTTGCAGTCCATCATGCCGGCGCCGGTCCGGTCGCGCAGTTGCTTGACCTGTGAGGCGGAAATAGCAGCCATTGCAGTCCTCTGTGTCTCTGGAATCCGGGTTCAGGAGTCAGCCGTCGCCACTGGTTCCGAACTCGGGGTCGCCTCGGGTGGGGTCTCCGCCGGGGCCACGGCCCCGGGTGGCGTCTCCGCCGGGGCCACGGCCCCGGCTGACGCCGTCGGATCGGGCGTGAGGTCCGCGCTCGCCCCGTCAACGTTTTCCGCGGGTGCGTCGCTGGCCGCGCCAATATCGGCGCCACTCGCGGTCATTTCGGCGCGCAGGCCTTCCAACACCGTTTGGGCGACCAGATCGCAATACAGATTGATCGCCCGGGTCGCGTCGTCGTTGCCTGGGATCGGGTAATTGATCCCGTCCGGATCGGAGTTGCTGTCGATCACGGCCACGACCGGAATTCCCAGCTTGGCCGCCTCGTGCCTGGCGATCTCTTCCTTGTTGGTGTCGACGATGAACACCACATCGGGCAGGCCGCCCATTTCGCGGATGCCGCCCAACGCCCGTTCCAGCTTGTTTCGTTCGCGGGTCAGTTTGAGCAGTTCCTTCTTGGTCAGACCTTGCTCGTCGGCCGCCAGGCTCTCGTCGAGTTTCTTCAGCCGACTGATCGAATTGGAAATCGTCCGCCAGTTGGTCAGCATGCCGCCGAGCCAACGGTGATCCACGTAATACTGGCCGCACCGCTTGGCGGCGCTGGCCACCGGTTCGGCCGCCTGACGTTTGGTGCCGACGAACAGGACACGCCCGCCACCCGCGACGACCTGGTGGACGAATTCGAGCGCGCGGTACAGCATCGGCATCGTCTGCTGAAGGTCGATGATGTGGATGTTGTTGCGGACCCCGAACAGATAGGGATCCATCTTCGGGTTCCAGCGTCGGGTCTGATGGCCGAAATGGACGCCAGCCTCGAGAAGCTGACGAATGGTGAAGGTGGGCACCGCCATGAGGGGCACTCCTGTTTCCGGTTGAGCCGCCGCAAGACGTTGAGCCCAATGGGGTCGAACGACCACCATCGGACACCGGATCAGCGCCGCCGCGTCTTCCGCGTCGGCGCGGTCCTGCGTGTGAAGTTCCTAATTGGGGCGCTAGATAACTTTCCCGGCCCCGATTGGCAAGCCCAAAGCCGCCAGCGACCTACAAGTCGTGAACGTCGATCACGCCGGGAACCGCCTTGAGCGCCGCCCGCATCGCGGGCGAGACCAGATATCGGCCGTCGAGGGCGATCTCCGCTTCGCCGCCGTTCCGGCACGGGACCACCAGGCGCAGCTTGCCGGTGCCGTCACGTTCGCGCTCGACCACGGTCTTGATCGTGCCGACGGTGATGGTATCGCTCAGATAAAGCATCAGGCCCTTGCTGGCGTGAGCCGCGCGATCCTCCAAGCGCTCGATCTTCTGGGCGATGAGCCGAACGGTCTCGTCATCTCGCTGGACGCTGGCTTCGACCAGGATCGCCTCGCCGACCTCGAGCAGGGCGCGGGCGCGGGCGAACACATCGGAAAACACGGTCAGCTCGAACACGCCGGTCTGATCCGACATTTGAACGAAGGCGAAGCGGCCGCGCTGGGAACTCCGTTCGCGCCGGGCCATGACGATGCCGGCAAGCTTGACCCGATCGGAGCCGGATGTGCCGTTGCCGGTGGCCAGCGTGGCGAAGGGGACGACGCCGATCTTGTCCAGGCTCGGGCCGTAGGAATCGAGCGGGTGGGCGGACAAATAGAGGCCGATGGCCTCGAATTCCTGTTGGAGTCGATCGAACATCGACCAGTCCTCGACCACGGGCAGCGGCGCCGGCGGCCCCGGCTCGGCATCTTGGCCGAACAAGTTTTGCTGCTCGCTGCCCCGCTCCGAGGCCGCCAAACTGGCATGGCGGAGCATCACATCGACCGCCGCCAGGACCTGGGCGCGATTGGGATTGATGGAGTCGAAGGCGCCGGCCTTGGCCAGGCTCTCGAGTTGGCGCTTGTTGATCGCGGCGCCGTCTGAACGGGCCGAGAAGTCGAACAGGTCGCGATAGGGGCCGGCCGAATCGCGCTCGGCGACCAAGCATTCCATTGCCCCCGCACCCACATTCTTGATCGCCGCCAGCGCATATCGGATGGCCCCGGACTCGCCGTCGCCATACTCGACCGAAAAAGTGACCTTGGATCGGTTGACGTCGGGCGGGCGGAGTTCGATCCCAAGCCGCTCCAACTCCTGGCGAAACAGATTGAGCTTATCGATATTGCCTTGATCCAGGGTCATCGAAGCGGCCAGGAACGCGACCGGATAATGGGCCTTGAGATAAGCGGTCTGGTAGGCGACCAGGGCATAGGCGGCGGCATGGCTCTTGTTGAAGCCATAGCCGGCGAACCGATCGACTTGATCGAAAATATGCAACGCGGTTCCCTGATCGACGCCGCGGGCAAGAGCGCCGTCGATGAAGGTCTTGCGTTGAGCGGCCATTTCGACCGGGTCTTTCTTGCCCATGGCGCGGCGCAGCAGGTCGGCCTCGCCGAGACTGAACCCCGACAGTTCCTGGGCGATCTGCATGACCTGCTCCTGGTAGATCATGATCCCGTAGGTTTCTTTCAGGATGTCCTCGAGCGAGGGATGAAGATAGTCGACTCGTTCCTGGCCGTTCTTGCGGGCGATAAACGACGGAATGTTGATCATCGGTCCCGGCCGATAGAGCGCGACAACCGCGATCAGGTCCTCGAAACGATCCGCCTTGAGCTTGCGCAGCACGTCGCGCATGCCGGCGCTTTCCATCTGGAACACGCCGACGGTTTCGCCGTTGGCCAGCATCCGATAGGTCGCGACATCGTCGAGCGGCAGGTCGGCGAGGACGATCTCGACGCCCCGTTTGACCAGCAGCGCGCAGGCCCGGTGCAGAACGGTGAGAGTTTTCAGGCCCAGGAAATCGAACTTCACCAGCCCGGCCTGCTCGACATATTTCATGTTGAATTGGGTGACCGGCATACTCGACCGCGGATCGCGATATAGCGGCACCAGTTCCACCAGCGGGCGGTCGCCAATCACGACCCCGGCGGCATGGGTCGAGGCGTGCCGATACAGGCCTTCGAGCTTGAGCGCTATCGTGAGCAGGCGGGCGACCCGTTCGTCCTTGGCGCGTTCTTCCTCGAACCTGGGTTCGCCATCGATCGCCTGGCCCAGACTGACCGGATTGGCCGGATTGTATGGCACCATCTTGCACAAACGATCGACCTGGCCGTAAGGCATTTCCAGCACCCGCCCGACGTCGCGCAATACCGCCCGCGCCTGGAGCTTGCCGAACGTGATGATTTGCGCGACCCGGTCGCGGCCATAGGTGTCCTGGACATGGCGGATCACTTCGTCGCGTCGATCCTGGCAGAAATCGATGTCGAAGTCGGGCATCGACACCCGCGCCGGATTCAGGAACCGTTCGAACAGCAACCCGAACCGGAGCGGATCGAGATCGGTGATCGAGAGCGCCCATGACACCACCGAGCCGGCGCCGGAGCCGCGCCCGGGACCGACCGGAATACCGGCCTCCTTGGCCCAGCGGATGAACTCGGCGACGATCAGAAAATAGCCGGCATAGCCCATCTCCACGATCACGCCCAGTTCATAGCGCAGGCGGTCCCGATAGGGCGCGGCATCGGCCCCGGTTGTGGCGGCCGCTTCCAGCCGGCGTTCGAGTCCGGCCGCGGCCGAAGACGCCAAGGTCGCCACCTCGTCGTCGCCTTCGATATTGACCGCCCTCGGCAGCATCGGCGCCTGCGGCTCGACCATGAACGCACAGCGCCGGGCCACGCTCAGGGTGTTGTCGATCGCCTCCGGAAGATCGGCGAACAGCGAACGCATGGCCTCGGCGGATTTGAAATGGTGCTCGGGCGTGAGCCGGCGGCGGTCGGTCTGGGAGACGTGGGCACCCTCGGCGATGCAAATCAGGGCATCATGGGCCTCGAACATGTCGGGGCCGGAAAAATAGGGCTCGTTGGTCGCGACCAACGGCAGCGCCAGCCGATCGGCGAGGTCGATCAGGGCCGGCTCGATTCGATTCTCGACGTCGAGCCCGTGGCGCATCAACTCCACATAGAGGCGATGAGGAAATATCCCGGCCAGCGCGCGCAAGGCCGCCTCGGCCGCCGCCGTTTGTCCCGCGGCCAGGGCCGCGCCGACCGGTCCCGCCGGTCCGCCGGTGAGCGCGATCAGTCCATCGCCGTGGCGGCCCAATGCGTCCCAGCCGATCCGAGGTGCATCGGTGCCGTCGGTCTCGAGGAAGGCCAAGCTGGCCAACTTGATCAGATTGGCGTAACCGGCCTGGTTCTGGACCAGCAGCACCAGCGGCGACGGCGGCGGAGGCGCCTGTAACGACCCGTTCGTCGCTTCGCCGGTGAGTGGGCCGAGACCGATTTGGCAACCGATGATCGGTTGCACGCCGGCCGCCGCGCAGGCGGTCGAGAAATCCAAGGCACCGAACAGGTTGCCACTGTCGGCGATGCCAACCGCCGGCATCCGGTGTTGTTGGCACAACGCGACCAGTTCGGCGATCTTGAGCGCGCCCTCGGATAGCGAATAGGCGGTGTGAACGCGCAGATGAACGAAGTCGGCGTGGGGCATCGGTTGGCCTCCGATCGGAGCAGGATTCCACGTCCACATGCACTTGTCATCCGGAACAGTGCGGCAACATGCGGCAGATGTTGTGAGGGGGGCACCCGCAGCCTACTACATGCTGCAAAATACTGAAGGCGCGGCACGGTTATGGACCGCGCGGCCGTCCTCCCCTAGACTTTCGATCCCAACACCGAACGGGGGCCGG
>CAJWQN010000235.1 GCA_913045505.1 uncultured Rhodospirillaceae bacterium
CGGCGGCGGACTGGGAGGTCCGATATGCATCGAAGGTTTCCTCGTTGTGCAGGCCGTTCGGCAGCCTCGATGAATGGCAATCGCCACAGAAGACCGAGGCCCGGAGAAACGGATAATGTTCGACCCGCGAATGGATCTTCCGCCCCTTCTTGTCGGGCTCGGTGACCAGGGCCAAACTGGAGTCCTGCTCGGCTTCCAACTGGATATCGTTGTTGGTCGGCCCGAAGATCGGCGCCAGGATGTCGCCCTGGGTGATCATCGCGCGGGCGCTTCGCTTGCCGTAACGTTTGTCGAGCCGATGGCAGACGACGCAGGTGATCCCTTCGACCACCGGACCCAGGAAATCCTCGCCCGCGCGGGCGAACTGCGCCCGTTTCAGGTTGGAAATCTGCATCACCTTCAGGACCGCCGCCAACGGCGCGTGGCACCGCGAGCAGGTGTCGGACGAGGTGCCGTTGGTCTTGGCCAAGAGCCCATTCTCGATCGAGACGAAGATCGGGCTCAGGTTGGCATAGGCGTGATTCGAGACGGACCATTGGCGGAATTGCACCGGATGACAGGGTTTGCATTCGAAGGCCGAGGGGAACTGCTTGTTTCGAAACAGGTCCTCTTGCGCCACGCCATCGCCCTCTTGCGCCAACGCCGAACTTGCGATCGCCATTGCCAACGAGAGAGCGGTCGCGAACAGTACCTTCGGGTGCCAGAACATCGAATTCTTATCCCCTTGTTTTCTCGGCGGAACCTTACCGATAACGCATTCCCTCGGTCTTAACATGGATTAATCTTCGGCTCTAGGAAAATGATTAAGGCTTTGAATTTAAAGAACTCCCTGGAAAATGCTGGGAACCGAGGCCCGAAACTGCGAAAGCCGGTGTCTTCCAATGGAGTCTTCGAGGCGATGACATGACGGCAAGAACCACTTCGGCGCGCGGCCAGACGTCATCATCGACCTGAACCAGCCACTGGCGCGCCCGGAGAGATTCGAACTCCCGACCCTCAGATTCGTAGTCTGATGCTCTATCCAGCTGAGCTACGGGCGCATCGCCGGCGACACTGAACAATTGCGACGCCAGTCTGATCGGCGGCGGCGAACACTAGCCATATCACCAGCCAATGGCAAGCGCACGGACGGCAATGGCGGGGTTGGAGCAGCGAGGCGCCGCGGCCTCCGATCGCGCCGATAAAACCGGCTTGTGACCATTTCTCCATTTGAGTAGACTCAACAAATCCGTGGGGGGAACGGAAGCGGATGTTTTCTTTCAACTTTCGCCGTTCGGCCGGAGGGACTTTCGGCCCGAGCGAGGCAAAGGATAACCGCTTAGCGATGGCCCAGTGCACCAGGCTCACCGCCGCGTTGGCCGCGGCGGCCATTGTTGGGGGATGCTCGTTCGTCGAGGAAGGTTTGTGGCCGACGTTGATCGGCGACGAACCGGCCCGGCCGGCGCCGCCAGCACCGGTCCAGATCGCCGAACCGGCGGCCGAACCGGCCGAACCCGGGACGGCTGAACCACGTCGCCAACGGGCGCGGCCGATGATCCAGGAGGCGGCGCCGGCCACGGTCGTCGGCGCGCCCCAGGCGGTTCCGTTGGAGACCGCCGCCGCCATGGCCGCGCCCAGCACCGGAACCTTCGTCGGCGCCAAGGTCTTGACCTTGCGCAACGAGCTGGAGAACCTCAAGCGGACCTTGAGCAGCCAGAACGCCGAATTTCAACAGATTCTGAACAACGCGACCCAGAATTCCCAACGCTATCACGCCGTGATCGCGGCGGTCAGCGCGCGCCTGCAACTGGGCACGACACCCGGCAACCCGGTGCTGGTCAGCCAGTGGGAAGGGGCGCAGAGCGAACTCGATCGGGTGGTCCAGAACAGCTCGCAGCTCAGCGAGTTGGCCAACCGGGTCGCGTCCAATTCGGCGCTGGCCAATTATCTGGTCGAATCGACCCGCGCGGCCTATGGCATTCAGGGTGCCGTCGACGAGGATCATCGCCAGCTCTCGATCCTCGAGGACGACGTCAACCGGACCGTGGTCTCGATCGAGCGGCTGCTCGACGAGGTCAACGAGGACACCACCCGCCAGAACAGCTATGTGACCGGGGAACGGCGCAGCTTGACCGCGCTGGCGCTGGCGATCAGCAACGGCGAGGCGTTCGGCCCGAATCTCGGCAATATCGCGTTCAGCCGGTCGGCGCGCATGGCCGAGGCCGCCGTCGCCGGTTCGGCGGTGTCCGCCGGCGCCGCCGCCTTCGGGCCGCCGCTGGTGGTGATCCGCTTCGACCGCCCGGACGTGGACTATCAGCAGGCGCTTTACAACGCCGTCAGCAGCGCGCTGGATCGCCGCCCGTCGGCCGGCTTCGATCTGGTCGCCGTGACCCCCAATCGGGGAAGCCCGAGCGAGGTCGCCTCCGGCAGCGGCGCGGCCAAGAGAAATGCCGAAAAAGTGCTCCAGTCCCTGCTCGCGATGGGTCTTCCCGCCGATCGGGTCAGCTTGAGTTCGGGAACCCACGATGCGGCGCTCACCAACGAGGTCCACGTCTACGTTCGCTGACCGATGGGGCGGTGCGCGCCGCGATCATGCGGCCGCGGTCTGGGCGCTGGCGTTGTTGACCGGGCGGGACGTTCGCGGCCGGGGCCGGATCGGGTGCTTCGGATGATCGCGACCGGTTCCTGATCGGCCACGCCATCCACGGCCAAGTCGCGGCGTTGCGCCGGGACGACGCGAGCGCGGCCCCGTCCCACGCCACACCGGCGATCCAATCCTTGGACGACCAGGGCGCCTAGGATCGCGGCGTGGCGCCGGCCGGCGGGTCCACCGGACGATTGTCGATCAATCGGGTCGCGCCCATTTGGACCGCGGTCAGCAGCCGCGCCGGATCGACGAGCCGGGCAATCGGCTCCAGGCTGGCGGCATCGCGCAGCTCCAGATATTCCACTTCCCCGGCCGTCCCCTCCCGAAGCATCGCCAGGCCGCGGGCGGTTTCGTCGGCCACGGAGGCGCCTTCGGTCAGCCGGGCCCCGATGTCGCCGAGCACCCGATAAATCGTGGTCGCCCGTCTCCGCTGGTCGGCGTCCAAATAGACGTTGCGCGACGATATCGCCAGACCGTCCGGCTCCCTGACCGTCGGCACCGCGACGATTTCGACCGGAATGTCGAGGTCCCGCGTCATGCGCCGGACCGTTTGCAACTGCTGATAGTCTTTCTCGCCGAACACGGCGATATCGGGTCGGCATTGAAGGAACAACTTGGTCACCACGGTCGAGACCCCGTCGAAGTGGCCGGGTCGCGACGCGCCGCAGAGGCCATCGGTGAGGCCCGAAATCGAGACCGTGGCGGCGAATCCCGGCGGGTACATTTCCCCGACCGAGGGCATGAAGGCAAGTTCGACCCCGGCGGCACGCAATTGCGCCAAATCATCGGCCTCGTCGCGCGGATATAGCGCGAAATCCTCGCCCTCGCCGAACTGCTTCGGATTGACGAAGATACTGACCACCACCCGCTGGCAATGTCGTCGCGCCACCTCGATCAGGGTCATATGAGCGCGGTGGAGGAATCCCATGGTCGGGACCAGGGCCACCGAATGGCCGGCTTGGCGCCAGCCGTCGACACGCAGTCGCAGCGCCGAAACGGTTTCAGCAACCTCTGTTTCGCCAATTTGGGGCGACGCTGCCACGGCGTCCTCAAGCATGGCCGGCAACCTAGTTTGCCCGTCGAAGGCGGTCAATCACGAGATCGGCCGAAACCCGGTCGCGGTCGCGAGTTGGCGCGCCCGCGACTGACGATTAGTATACACCCCCGATGCCAAGATTCACTGAAATCCGGGCCGGCGCCGTGGCCCTGGTCCTGATCGGGACCGCCGCCGCCGAGGAGATACCGCCCGAGCCCGGCACCGGCACTCTGGCGCGAACACCGGCGGTCGCGTCGACGGACATGGTGGTGGCGGCCAATCCGCTGGCGGCCGAGGCCGGTGCCCGGATTCTGCGCGCCGGCGGCGGCGCGATCGACGCCGCGATCGCGACTCAAATGGTTCTCAATCTGGTCGAACCGCAATCGTCGGGGATCGGCGGCGGCGCGTTTCTGCTCTATTACGACGCGGTCAGCGGCGTCGTGACCAGTTACGACGGGCGCGAAGTCGCGCCGGCGGCGGTGGCCGCCGATCAATTCCTTGATCCCGATGGTGCGCCGCGGGGCTATTTGGACGCGTTGGTGGGCGGCCATGCGGTCGGCGTCCCGGGGCTTCTCAAGATGCTCGATCGCGCCCATCGCGAACATGGCCTCCTGCCCTGGCCGGACCTGTTCGCCCCGGCGATCGACCTGGCGGCGGCCGGATTTCGGATCAGCCCGCGGCTCAACCGATTGATCGAGAAGGTGCCGACCTTGCGCCGGCTCGATGCCACCGTCGGCTACTTCATGACCGAAGACGGCGCCGCCAAGCCGGTCGGAACCGTCCTTGCCAATCCGCGATTGGCCGAGACCTTCCGCCTGATAGCCGAACACGGAGTGGAGGTCTTTTACAGCGGCGCGATCGGCCACGATCTGGTGGCGGCGGTGCAGACCGTGCCGATCAATCCGGGGCGACTGACGACCGCGGATTTGGCCGGGTATCAAGCCCGAATCCGCAATCCGGTCTGTCTCGATTATCGCGGCTTCACGGTCTGTGGCATGGGACCACCCAGTTCTGGCGGGCTGACCAGCTTGCAGATGCTGGGCCTGTTGCGCCGGTTCGATCTGGGTCGGCTTGACCCCAATTCGGCGACCGCGGTGCATCTGTTCGCCGAGGCCGGCCGACTGGCCTTCGCCGACCGCGACCTCTTTATCGCC
>CAJWQN010000236.1 GCA_913045505.1 uncultured Rhodospirillaceae bacterium
CCCGGTCGTATTCGGCCAAGTAGCAACGATTCTCCAGGGCGGCCGGCGATTTCCGGCGAAACCGAAAGCGCCCGCCAACGCATACCGACGCCTGCTCGAAAGCGGACTCGACATCGCCGCGGGTGAACTCGCGGGAACCGATCACGTTGTTGTCGGCATCGTCGTGCAGACGCGGCGCGCCCGCCGCCGCCGCCGCTTCCGGATCGACGAGATGGGCGAGCGGATCGTAGGCAATGTCGATATGGCCAAGCGCGTCTTCGGCCAGATAGCGGTTCTCGGCGACCACGGCGACCACCGGCTCGCCGACATAGCGCACCTTATCCCCGGCCAGGACCGGCAGCGCCGTCGCCTGGTAATTCTTCATTGTGGAGATCGCGCGGATCGGCGCCACCGAATCGGCGATATCCGCCGCGGTGACGATGGCGACCACGCCGGGCATCGCGGCCGCGGCGCCGTGGTCGATGCCGGTGATCCTGGCATGGGCGTGATCGCTGCGCAGGAACGCGACATGGAGGATCCCGGGTCTCCGCAGATCGGCGACATAATGCCCGGTCCCGGTCAACAGGCGCGGGTCCTCGAGGCGCTGAACCCGCGCGCCGATCAGTTTGGGCCTTGCCTCGACGCTCATTCGCGGCGCTCCCCGGCCATGGCCCGAACCGCGCGGACGATGTTGTCGTAACCGGTGCATCGACAAAGATTGCCGGACAATCCGTTACGAATGTCGTCATCGGTCGCCGACGGACATTTGCGCAGCAGGTCGATCGTGGTCATCAGCATTCCGGGCGTGCAAAAGCCGCATTGAAGGGCATGGTGGACCCGAAACGCCTGTTGAACCGGGTCGAGATCATCGACGCTGCCCAGGCCTTCCACGGTTTCGATCACCGCGCCGTCGGCTTGCACCGCGAAACAGAGGCAAGACCGGGCGCTGGCGCCGTTGACAATCACCGTGCAGGCGCCGCAGACCCCATGCTCGCATCCGATATGGGTGCCGGTGAGTCCCAGGGTGTCACGCAGGAAATCGACCAGCAGCAGGCGCGCCTCGACCTTGCGCGCGTAGGTCACTCCGTTGACGACCATTTCGATGGCATGTTGTTCGGTCATGACGCTTCCCGAACAGTGCGTCGCCACGCGGCGTTGAGCACGCGCCCGGTCAGGACACCGACCAAATGACGCCGATAATCGGCCGAGGCGTGAAGGTCGGTGCTCGGCCGGACGGCATCGCGGGCCGATTGGGAAGCCGCGTCGATCGCGTCATCTTCGAGGGCTTGGCCACTGAGCACCGATTCCGCGGCCGATGCGCGCGCCGGGCTCTCGCCCACTCCGGCCAAGGCGATCCGCGCTTGCGTCACTTGTCCGTCGGCCATGCTCACCGTCGCAGCCACCGCGACCAGCGCGAAATCGCCGGCGCGGCGGGTCACCTCCTCGAAGCCCCAGCCGGTGCCGGGCGGCAGCGCCGGTAGATCGATCCGGGTGATGATTTCGTCCGCCTCCAGCGCCGTCGTGTGGGCGCCCAGAAAGAAATCCCGCGCCGCGATGATCCGCGGCCCGGCGGCACCGATGACGACGATTTCGGCGTCCAGCAATCGGGCGATCAGGGGCAATTCGGCGGCCGGATCCGCATGGGCGAGGCTGCCGCCGATGGTGCCCCGGTTGCGGATCGCCAGGTGCCCGACATGGCCAATGGCGGCGGCGAGCACGGGGTACCGCGCGCCGACCGGCGGTGAGGTCTGGAGCTGATGGTGCCGCGCCAGGGCGCCGACCGCCAAGCCGTCCGCGTTCTCCTCGACCACATCGAGCCCGGGCACGCGATTGATATCGACCAGAACGGCCGGGGCGAGCAGCCGAAAATTGAGCATCGGAACCAGGCTCTGGCCACCGGCCAGCACCTTCGCATCGCCGCCGTTGTCCGCCAGAGCCGAAGTTGCATCCTCGATGCTGCCGGCGGCGATATATTTGAAAGGCGGCGGCTTCATCTCCCGGCACACTCTGGTCCATTGAATTCCCAGGATCCGCACCCGGACGTTGGGCTGCTGTGGTATCATGAGCGCATTCGGCGCGGCAAGATCGAGGAGAAGTAAGATCGTGTTCAGGCGCGGTCGGGCGGTGATTCCGATAGTGCTCGCGGGGCTCGCGCTTGGCGCCTGCGGCCAGCGAGCCGGCGCGCCGGCGGCGGTCACCAATGCTCTCGACCCGACCGACCGGACACTGGCCGCCGAGACACTCCAGGATACGCTCGAACATGCCCGGACCGGCGAACGCCTGGCCTGGAGCAACACCGAGTCCGGCAACGGCGGATCGGCAATGGCGATCCGCACTTACGAATCCAGTGCCGTCGAGCCCTGCCGCGAGTTCCAGACCACGGCCACCGTCGGCGGCACGAGCGAGACCACCTTCGGCGCCGCCTGTCGGGAGCCGGATGGAAACTGGACCCAGATCGGAACGGCCGAGGCGCTGGCCCGCCACGGCCGCTATCTGGTCTCGGCCAGTCCCTATTACCGTTATCCCCGTCGCTACGGCACCCGCTATCGCGGCTATTGGGATTACGGATATCCCTATTTCTGGCACTTTCCCGATCACCGCCATGGCTCCGGGTTTCATTTCAGCTACGGCCACCGCTTCGGCTATTTCCATTAGCCGAGGCCCCGCATCACCGCCAGCGCTGTACTCCGCATCTCGCGGCGGTTATGGTCCCGCGCGCCAATGATGGAGAGGTGAGGAATGCTAGCGACTGCCGACCAGATGGTGGACCTAATCAAGGCGATGTTCATGGGCGCGGGCTCGGCCGAGGGCGAGGCGCTGGCGATCGGGCGCAACCTGGTCGAGGCCAATCTCGCCGGCCATGACAGCCACGGCATCGGCATGGTGCCGCGCTACATCGAGAACGCGCGCAAGGGCGGATTGACCCCCAACGCTCATGTGAACGTGGTGAGCGACAACGGCACCATCGTCCAGATCGACGGCAATATGGGCTACGGCCAAGTGACCGGCGCCGAGTCCATGGCGATTGGACTCGACAAGGCGCGCGACGGTGGCGTCGGAATCGTGGCGCTGCGCAATACCCACCATCTGGGGCGCATCGGCGCCTGGGGTGAAATCTGTGCGGCGGCGGGATTCATTTCGATCCATTACGTCAACGCTTTCGGCCATATGCCGCTGGTCGTGCCGTTCGGCGGCACCGACCCTTGCTACACCACCAATCCCTATTGCACCGCTATTCCGGCGACCGACGAAAACCCGCCGATCATCCTCGACATGGCCACCAGCAAGGTGGCGATGGGCAAGATTCGGGTCGCCTACAACAAGGGCGTCGAGGCACCCGAGGACGCCCTGATCGGCCCCAACGGCATGGCCACCCGCGATCCTGGGGTGATGTTCCGCGAGCCGCGCGGCGCGCTGCTGCCGTTCGGCGAGCACAAGGGATATGGCCTGGCCCTGATCTGCGAAGTCCTGGCCGGGGCGCTGACCAACGGCGGCGCCTACATGCCCGAACGGGAAGCCCGTGACACCATCGTCAACAACATGCTGACCGTGATCCTGGACCCGGCCGCGATCGGCGACGCGGCGGTGTTCGCGCGCGAGATTGATGGCATCACCGCGCGAGTCAAGGCTTCGCCGCCCGAGCCGGGCGTGGATGCGGTCATGGTCGCCGGCGATCCGGAACGCAAGTCCCGAGCCGAGCGAGAAGCCGACGGCATTCCGATCGACGCCACCACCTGGGAACAGATCATCGACGCCGCCGACAGCGTCGGTCTTTCGGCGACCGCGGTCGCGAAACTGGCGCCCGGAGTCCCGGCGATCGCCTGAAACGCCGCACGCGATCCGCTTGATCGGGCGCGGCTCACGGAACACACATAAATCAAGCCGGCGGTATCATATAATCCGTAGGGTTCGCATCGGAGATGGCAGCGGCGTTGGCTGGGACCATGGATCGAGGACGCCCCGAGGCCGAGAACGGCACGCCCCGCTTCGCCGGGGTGGTGTTCGATCTGGATGGCGTGGTGACCGACACCGCATCCGCCCATGCCGCGGCCTGGAAGGTGGTGTTCGACCGATTCCTGGAGCGGTGGGCGGCGCGCCATGGCGAGCGCGCCCGACCGTTCGACGACCGCCACGACTATCACGCCCATGTCGACGGCAAGTCGCGCACCGATGGGATCAGAAGCTTCCTCGCCTCCCGGGACATCGCGCTCGACGAGGGCACGGCCCGCGACGGGCCCGACGCGGAGACCGTCGCCGGACTGGCGAATGCCAAGAATTCGGAATTCCACGAGCTTATCCGGCGTGACGGCGCCCGCGCGGATGGGGCGGCGACGGCCCTGATCCGAGACCTGCGCGCACGGGGTTGCCCGATCGCGGTTGCCTCTTCCAGCCGCAATTGCGCGGAGGTCTTGCGCGCCGCCGGGCTGGACGGGCTGTTCGATGCCCGCCTCGACGGTGGCGTCCTCGATGACATGGGCCTGCACGGCAAGCCGGCCCCGGACCTGTTCGTGGAGGCGGCGCGACGGCTCGACATGGCGCCGGGCGATGGGGTGCTCATCGAGGATGCCGCGGCCGGGGTCGCGGCCGGCCGCTCGGGAGGATTCGGCCTCATACTCGGCGTCGATCGCGGCGACAACGCCGAGGCGCTCCGGGCACAGGGCGCCGATGTCGTGGTCACCGACATGGCCGAGGTCACCGTGCCGGCGCTCGACAGGTGGTTCGCCGACGCCCGCGCGCTGCCGTCCGCCCATGCCCGCTGGCCCGAGATCGCGGCCCTGATCGCCGGTCGCCGAATCGCCCTGTTCCTGGATTACGACGGCACACTGACCCC
>CAJWQN010000237.1 GCA_913045505.1 uncultured Rhodospirillaceae bacterium
CCCGGCGAGGTCGAGGCATTGGCGGGAATCGGCGCCGAGGCGCGGCAGGCGTTCATCGACAATGTCGGCGCGTTTCCGGCCAAGATGCCGCCGCTGGTCGCGGCGGGCAAGGTGATCGTCGGCGTGACATCGGCCGAGTTCGGTCTGTTCGATCAAATCGGCGAGTCGAATGGCTCGGGCGGGTTGCCGGGGCCGGAAACACAGATCGGCCGGCGCGGCTATCTGGTCGCGCTGGACGCCGAAACCGGGGCCGAGGTATGGCGTTGGCATACCGTCAAGGCGGATGGCTGGGAAGGCGAGTTTCGGGCAACCACCGCCGACGGCGTGGCGCTCCCTCGCGACATCGCCGCGGAACGCGCCGCCGCCGACCGCTATCCGAACGCCTGGCGGCGGGGCGGCGGCGCGACCTGGTCGACACCGGCTTACGATCCGGAACTCGGGTTGATCTATCTCGGAACCGGCAATCCCTCGCCGACCGATGCCGGGTCGCTGCGGCCCGGTGACAATCTCCATACCAGTTCCCTGGTCGCGCTCGAAATCGACACCGGCGCGTTGCGCTGGCATTATCAGACCGTGCCGCACGATATCTGGGGCTACGACGTGGCCAGCCCGCCGGTGCTGTTCGAGGTGCCATCCGGCGCGGGGCCGGTCGAAGTCGTCGCGGCGGCCGGCAAGAACGGCTGGTTCTATGTGCTCGACCGCACCGCCGGCACGTTGCTGTTCAAGTCGGAACCGCTGGTCCCGCAACGGAACCAGTTTACCCGCCCGACCCCGGACGGCGTCGTGATCGCGCCGGGTGGGTTCGGCGGTGCGTCCTGGTCACCCGGTTCCTACGATCCCCGCACGGGATATATGTACATCCCGGCCATCCACAAGCCGACCGAGTTGATCGAAAGGACCATCCGGGAGGTGGAAACCGGCGCGACCGTGACGTTTACCTCGACCGAATTGACCGATGAGCCGGACTGGGGCACTTTGAGCGCGGTCGATACGCGTGCCGGCGGACGGATTGTCTGGCAGGCGCGGACCGACCGGCCGCTGGTCGGTGGCGTTCTGGCCACGGCCGGGGGTCTGGTGTTCGCCGGTGAGGGTAATGGCGATTTCACTGCGTTCGATTCGGCCACCGGCGCGCGGTTGTGGCGGTTTCACTGCGGCGCCGGTGTCAACGCCCCGCCGATGGCCTACGAGATCGATGGCGTCCAATATGTCGCCGTCGCCGCCGGTGGTAGCCGCCTGTTCGGCTTTCCGGCCGGCGACGCGGTGTTCGCCTTCGGGCTCGCCGGTGGTTAGCCGAACTTGGCGGATTGGCGGGGTATATGGGTTCTGACCTTTTGACCGGTATGGATCGGCCCTCGCAGGTCCGCACTTCGGATCGGTTCTTGGGTCGAGCGTTTCCGGGCTGATTTTCGGCGACCTGGGCTCGGCGCTCGCGGGGTTTGTCGGCCGATTCGCGGGCTCGGGATGACCTCGAGCAAATCGATTGAGCCAATTATCTCTGACGATGCCGGACGGAGTGTTATGCGGGAAATGTCGGTTGTAGTGATCGCGCGCCGGGTCGGGGCCGGGCTGCTGTTCATGCTGTTTGCCGCCGCGGCATCGGCCCAGGCGGCGGGCGAGGCTATCGAGGTCGAATCGGCCTGGGCACGGGCGAGCGCGGGCGCGGGCCGCACCGGGGTGGTCTATGTGCGCCTGGTCAACCGCGGCGGGACCGCCGACGCGCTCCTCGGCGCCGAGACCGCGCGCGCCGAGCGCGCGGCCTTGCACGAGCACCGTCACGAGGGCGAGGTGATGAAAATGCGCCCCGTCCCGCGGATCGAGATTCCGCCCGGCGCGACGATCGAACTGAAACCCGGCCACCGCCACATCATGCTTTTCGGACTCGCGAAACCGCTCGACGAAGGCGAGTCCTTTGTCGTCACCTTGCTGCTCGAGTCGGCCGGCGCGTTGGAAGTCACGGTTCAAGTGGCCGGCGTCGCCGCCATGGGTCCGGGCGAGGAACACAAGGCCCATGACGACCATGACTGAGCCGTGCGTGCTTCGAGACGGCCCCTTCGGAACGATCGCCTCGAACCATGAGGCGTCAGGGACATGACGTGGTAGATCCCGTGCAAATCCGTCGCCACATTCGGAGGCGCTTATTGACGGCGCGGCCCCGACCGGGCCCTCTGGTCGTGGCCCTGTTCTTGTGCCTTTTGCTGGTCGCGGCGCCGTCGCCGAGCCGGGCGGACGTCCAGACAGCGGATCCCTTGATCCAGGAATTCGTCGTCCCCGATGAGATCAGTTCCCCGCACTCCATCGCCGTGGATTCGAACGGAAACGTGTGGTTCGCCGAGAAAGTTGCGAAGAACCTGATCATGTTCGACCCCGAGCGGATAACGTTCGAGGTTCACTCCCTGCCCTCCGACTGGGGCAAGGTCGGGCCATCGCGGATCGCCCTTGCGCCCGGCGGAAGCGTCTGGTTCAGCGTTCGTCGATGGGCCGATTCCGACGATGCTACGTGGTTCCTCGGTCGGCTCGACCCGGCCACCGACTCGTTCCAGAGATATGTCTTTGCAGATACGGACGCGGCCCGGGAGAATGGCACGGACCAGGGTAAGATTTTGCCCGATGACCTGCTCGTCGACCGAAAGGGACTCGTTTGGTTCCTCTCTCCCGAACAAAACAAGGTCTATAGCTTCGAGCCCGATGGCGCCGGTCTGCGGGGATACCCGATTCCCACGCCGCACAGCTATCCCAAGGGGATCGCCATTGACGGCGGCGATACCATCTGGTTTGCCGAGGCCAACGCCAACAAGATCGGCAAGTTCGTTCCTGCCAGCGCCACGTTCAGCGAGTACGAAATCCCGACACCCTTCACCAATACCGAAACACTGACCGTGGATGCGGCGGGCAGGGTCTGGTTCGTCGAACTGCGAACCAACAGGCTCGGCGCGTTTTATCCCGAAGGGGAAAGGTTCCACGAAGCATTGATTCCGACCGCCGGAGGCCTTCCCAATGCCATCGCGGTCGGCGGCAGTGGAGGGATCTGGTTTCTGGAGTATATGGGCAACAAAGTCGGCGTCTTCGATCCCGTTCCGGCGCGGTTCGAGGAGTTCGACATCCCCACCTTCGCCAGCCTTCCCGGAGACATGGCAATCGACCTCGCGCGGAATCGCCTCTGGTTCTCGGAAACCGGTACGGAGGCAAAAAGGCTAGGGATGCTTTCCATGACCAAGGCGCGAACCACCATGGCCGCGGCCAAGACAGCCGCCGTTTCGAAGGCATCTCCCGAGGAATATTCAACCGTTCTCGCCATCTCCGCCGTGGTGGCCCTGCTGGTCGCCTTCGGCTCATTTTTTGTATTCTGGCGGCGGCGGCCCGGGTAATGAGGAGCCCAGCCATCGCATATGCGGTGCTTGTCGCCGTGCTCGTTTCCCCATTCGCCACCGCCGGCGAGTTTGACTGGAATCTCGAAACCTATCCCATGCCGACGCAAAACGCGTTGCCGTCCAGGATCACCATCGATTCAAACTGCGCCGTCTGGATCCTGGAAGCCAACGCCAACAAACTGGGCAAATTCGACCCCGAAAAAAAAGCTGTCATCGAATACGAGATTCCGACCCACCGAAGCTTCCCTGCCGACCTCACCGCCGACAACGCCGGCATGGTTTGGTTTGTCGAGCAGGACGCCAATCAATTGGGCCGGTTCGATCCGGTCGCCGATTCGTTCGAGGAGTTCGACATCCCGACCATGGACAGTGTCCCTCGCCGGATCGGCAGCGATGACGACGGCCTCATCTGGTTCACCGAGTTCTTCGGCAACAACCTCGGTAAATTCGATCCCCTGACCGAGAGCTTCACGGAATATCCCATACCGACTCCCAACAGTCAGCCAACAGGTCTCGTGGCCGGCCCCGAGGGTGCCATATGGTTCATCGAATCCCAGGGCAACAAGTTGGCATCGTTCGATCCACGACGCGAGAAATTCGAGGAATTCGACTTTCCCGAGCCGTTCCTGGTGCCCAAGGATATCGTTTTCGATCACACCGGACTTATCTGGTTTGGCGGCCGCAGAAACAGCAAATTGATGATGTTCGACCCGTCGAACGGGCGCTTCGAGGGCTTTGCCCTTCCGGTACAGGGGGTCATCGAGGGATTGGCCATCGACCGGCCCGGAAACGTCCTGTTTTCGCTGGGCCATGTGGGCAAACTCGGGGCCATGAATTCGGTTTCCAGGGAATTCCTGGAATTCAAGGTCGTGCTGGGGAAAAGCGAGCCAAACGACATCGCGGTTGATTGCGATGGCAACATTTGGTTCACCGATATCTCGCGGAACGCCCTGAACAAACTGCGTGGCGAAGACCTTCTGGGACTGTGGTTGAAGTAGGTCCTGGGTCCCGTCCACCCCGGTTTTCGGCACCGGATCAGTCGGGTGCAGGTCCGGATTGTGCAGGTCCGGATAAAGAAGGGTGTAAAAAGTTAACCTGGGTTAAAGAATTCTCGGACGGACGTGGTCCAATCAGATTCTGGATTCGGAAATCAAAAAAGCGGGGAGGACACGATGAGAAACGTCGCTGCCGTCTTTGCGGCGGCATTGGGCACCGCAGCCGTAGTGTCGGCGTACTCGGAATCATTCGCGGAGGAAAGGTGCCAGCTTAACGACGGCACCAAGGTGGTTTGTCCGGTTCGCACCGATGCGGAACTGGACGCGGCCGCGGCGGCCTATGAGGACGAGGCCAATCTGATGTCCGCCGGCACGTCCGGCAGCACCTATAGCGTGGCTCCTTTCGACTACCTGACCGGTGTCGGCAAAAGGACCGAAGG
>CAJWQN010000238.1 GCA_913045505.1 uncultured Rhodospirillaceae bacterium
CCGGCAAGACCGCCTCGTTCACCCTGCCGATGATCGAGGTTCTGTCCGCCGGCCGGGCCCGGGCGCGGATGCCGGGTTCGCTGATCCTGACCCCGACCCGCGAACTGGCCACCCAGATCGCCCAGAATTTCGAGGTCTACGGCAAGTACCACAAGCTGTCGATGGCGCTGCTGATCGGCGGCGTGTCGCTGGACGAGCAGAAGCGCCGGCTCGACCGCGGGGTCGACGTGCTGATCGCGACACCGGGCCGGCTCCTGGACCTGTTCGAGCGCGGCTCGATCTTGATGAGCGGGGTCAAGATCCTGGTCATCGACGAGGCCGACCGGATGCTCGACATGGGCTTCATCCCCGATGTCGAGCGGATCGTCGGGCTGCTGCCGCCGCTCCGCCAGACCCTGATGTTCTCGGCCACCCTGTTTCCGGAAATCCGCCGCCTGGCCGACGCCTTCCTGATTTCGCCCAAGGAGATCACGGTGACGCCGCCGGCCAAGCCCGCCGAGACCGTGATCCAGTCCCTGGTGGTGGTGCCCGAGCGCGACAAGCGCAAGGCGTTGCGCACACTGCTGCAATCGGAAGACGTCGAGAACGCGCTGATTTTTTGCAATCGCAAGAAAGATGTCGACCTTCTCAATCGGTCCCTGCGCCGCTATCACTTTTCCAGCGCCGCGCTCCATGGCGACATGGCCCAGTCGTCCAGAACCGAGACCCTGGCCGCGTTCAAGGCCGGCGACATCAAGCTCCTGGTCGCCACCGACGTGGCCGGGCGCGGCCTGGATATCGTGGGTCTCAGCCATGTGTTCAATTTCGACGTGCCGATCCATGCCGAGGACTATGTCCACCGCATCGGCCGCACCGGGCGCGCCGGCCGCGAGGGCCGCTCCGTCACTCTGGCCGGGCCGGAGGACGGCCGCTATCTGAACGAAATCACCAAACTGATCGGCAAGCCGATCCCGACCGCGTCGATCGACGGGATGGAGGCCACGGCACTGGATCCGGAGGCACGAAAACCGGGCCGCTCGCGCCGGTCGCGTAAACCGAAACCCGAGCCGGGCCCGACGGCGGCCGCGGCCGAACCCGCCGAAGCCGACAAACCAGAGACCAGGCCGAAGCCGGCCAAGCCCCGGTCCAAGGCCGCGCCCAAGCCCAAACCGGCATCGAAGGACAAACCCAAGAGAAGCGGCCGCGCCAAGGACGCGGATGGGCCGGTCATCGGTATGGGCGACCACGTTCCGGCGTTCATGCGCGCGCCGAGGCGGGCGACCGGCTGATCGCGGCCACCCGCGGCGCCCGCGGGTTCCGAGCCCGTCCGGAGGCGCTTGGAGTTGGGGCGTGATGGCAGAGAAATTCGATCTGATCGTCCGTGGCGGCACGGTGGTATCGCCGCCAAAGATCGGCATCGCCGATATCGGCGTGGCGGATGGGCGTATCGTCCGGATCGAGGATCTGGGCACCGCCCAGGCCGGTGAAACGATCGACGCGCGCGGCCTCCATGTGCTGCCCGGCGTGATCGATACCCAGGTCCATTTCCGCGAGCCCGGCCACGAACACAAGGAAGACCTGGCCAGCGGCACCACGGCCGCCGTCCTCGGCGGCGTCACCGCGGTCTTCGAGATGCCCAATACGACGCCGCCGACCACCGACGCCGACGCCTTGGCCGACAAGCTCGCCCGCGCCCGCGGCCGGGCCTGGTGCGACCACGCCTT
Source organism: uncultured Rhodospirillaceae bacterium (assembly GCA_913045505.1). Classification (GTDB taxonomy): domain Bacteria; phylum Pseudomonadota; class Alphaproteobacteria; order UBA7887; family UBA7887; genus CAJWQN01. Next base: position 1,704 of record CAJWQN010000238.1, read on the forward strand.
CTTCGTCGGCGCCACGGCCGAGAATGCCGCCGACCTTGCCGAACTCGAGCGCCAAACGGGCTGCTGCGGGGTCAAGGTGTTCATGGGTTCCTCGACCGGCTCGCTGCTGGTCGCCAACGACCGGGACCTGGAGCGGGTATTGCGCGGTGGCCGGCGCCGGGTCGCCGTCCATGCCGAGGACGAAGCCCGCTTGCTGGCGCGGCGCGATCTGCGCCGGGGCGGTGATGTCGAGCGCCATCCCATCTGGCGCGATGTCGAGGCCGCCCGCCTCGCGACCGAGCGCCTGCTCCGCCTGGCCCGGCGGACCGGGCGCCCGGTCCATGTGCTCCACGTCTCCACCGCGGAGGAAATGGCACTGCTCGCAGAGGCGCGCGACATCGCCACGGTCGAATGCACGCCCCAGCACCTGACCCTCGCCGCCCCCGATTGCTACCGGCGGCTCGGCACCTATGCCCAAATGAATCCGCCGATCCGCGAGCCGGGCCAACGCGACGGCCTGTGGCGGGCCGTGACCGACGGCGTCGTCGACGTGATCGGTTCCGACCACGCGCCCCACAGTCGAGCCGAGAAGGACAAGGGCTATCCGGACAGCCCGTCAGGCATGCCCGGGGTCCAGACCCTGCTGGCGGTGATGCTGGACCATGTCGCGGCCGGGCGCTTGTCCCTCGAGCGGCTGGTGGACCTGACCAGCGCCGGTCCCGCGCGCATCTATCGGATTGCCGGCAAGGGCGCGATCCGGCCCAGCAACGACGCCGATCTGACCCTGGTCGATCTGGCGGCGCGGCGCGAAATCAGCGATGATTGGATCGTGAGCAAATGCGGCTGGACCCCGTTCGCGGGCATGACCGTCACCGGCTGGCCGGCGGCGACAGTGATCCGGGGCCAGGTTGTCATGCGTGATGGCGCCCTGATCGGCGCCCCCGCCGGGCGCCCGGTCGCGTTCGAGGACGTGCCATGAAGCCCAATCTCATGATTCACCTGTGTCGACTGGCTCTCGCGGCCGCGCTGTTGGCGGCCCTGACCGGCCCCGTGGTCGCCCAGGAATTCGACCTGCCCGAAGGGTTCGCGGTTGAGACCGAGCGCGAGCGCGGCGCCGATGGGCGCGCCTCCATCGTGATCCGGGTCCACCCCAACGAGAGCGCCTTCTCGGCGTTGAGCATTCTGGAGCTGCGCCCGCTCACCGGCGACATCGACGACGTCGATGATTGGTTGCGCGGGCGCATGAGCGCCGATCTGGGCGACGGCATCAACCTCGACGGTCTGTTCGACAACCCGGACAGCCCGTTCGACGGCCCGGCCTTCGAATCCCTGCGCGACGGGCTCGAGGCGCTGGTCGAGGAACTGTCGGGCCTGGGCGCGCTGCCGCTCGAATTCTGTGGCCCGCCGCGTTCCGGTCGGGGCCGGGCCGGTCCCTATCGCGAGTTGCGGTGCCGGTTCACGGTCGGCCCGATCGTCAATCTGATCGCGCTCAGGCTGCAGCGAGTCGAGGGGGTGTGGTATTACACGCGCGTGCAGACGATGAACGAGCGCCGCTTGCGTCATCTGCTCGCGATCGCCAATTCCTTTCACGTCCGATGACCGGCGCCGGCGGCCACGGCGCGACACAGCGGGAGCCCCGACCATGACCAGCCAGCCCGCGCCCGCCGCGGCCGAGATCTCCGCCGGCGCCGCTTTCGATTGGGCCGATCCGTTCCTGATCGACGATCAGCTCACGGACGAGGAACGGATGGTGCGCGACACCGCCCGCGACTACGCCCAGGACAAGCTGATGCCCAGGGTGCTGGAGGCCAACCGCCACCAAACCTTCGATCGCGCGATCATGACCGAAATGGGCGCGCTCGGACTGCTCGGCGCGACGATCGAGGGCTATGGCTGCGCCGGGGTCGGCGCGGTCGCCTACGGCCAGATCGGACGCGAGATCGAGCGGGTCGATTCGGCCTATCGCTCTTGCCTGAGCGTTCAGTCGAGCCTGGTGATGTGGCCGATCTGGGCCTACGGCACCGAGGACCAGCGCCGGAAATACCTGCCCAAGCTGGCCAGCGGCGAACATATCGGCAGCTTCGGCCTGACCGAGCCCGACCACGGCTCGGACCCGGGCGGCATGACCACGCGGGCGCGCGCGGCCGACGGCGGGTTTCGCTTGAGCGGCACCAAGACCTGGATCACCAACAGCCCCGAGGCCGACGTGATGGTGGTCTGGGCCAAGAACGAAGAGGGGCGGATTCGCGGCTTCATCGTTGAAAGGGGCATGGCCGGCCTGACCACGCCCAAGATCGAGGGCAAGTTCTCGCTCCGCGCCTCACCCACCGGCCAGATCGTGATGGAGGAGGTGTTCGTTCCGGCCGAAAACGAGCTGCCCGAAACGACCGGGCTCAGGGGGCCGTTCGGCTGCCTCAACAACGCCCGCTACGGTATCGCCTGGGGGGCGCTGGGGGCGGCGGAGTTCTGCTGGCACGCGGCACGCCAATATGCCCTCGACCGCACCCAGTTCGGCCGCCCGCTCGCCGCCACCCAATTGATCCAGAAGAAACTCGCCGACATGCAGACCGAAATCGCGATCGGGCTTCAGGCCTGCTTGCGCGTCGGCCGGCTCAAGGACCAGGGCCGGGCGACGCCGGAGATGATCTCATTGATCAAGCGCAATTCCACCGGCAAGGCGCTGGAGATCGCCCGCGCCGCCCGCGACATCCACGGCGGCAACGGCGTCGCCGACGAATATCACGTCATCCGCCATGTCATGAACCTGGAAGCGGTCAACACCTACGAGGGCACCCACGACATCCACGCCCTGATCCTGGGCCGCGCCCAGACCGGCCTCCAGGCATTCAATTGACGGCGCCGGTGATCGCGTATTCGAGGATACTGACGACCTGACCGGGGGTCTCCGCGACCGCCAGCGCCACGGCATCGACCTCCTTGAGGGCGTGAGTGAGCGCGGGGTCGTGTAGGGTGACGATCGACTTGCCGAGCGCGGCGGCGAAGCCGGCGTCGAAGGCCGCGTTCCATTGCCGATACTTGTCGCCGAATCG